>CANRDV010000014.1 GCA_947629475.1 uncultured Bacilli bacterium | reverse complement strand
TAAAAGTAAGAGTAATAAATAATGCTGGATTAGAAACAACAAAAACAGTAAATTATGATATATATAAGAAAATAAGTATACCAGCAAGTGGAAGTGTATGTAGAAGTGGTTTAATTTATAGTGGATATAGTCAAACTTTGACAAATTCAGCTGGAGAAGGATATACATTTAGTAACAATACAAGGACCAATGCGGGAAGTCAAAGTGTAACATTAAATTTAAAATATGGATATAGATGGAGTGATAATACAACGGGAACCAAAACAGTAACATGTAGTATTTCAAAAGCAACCCCAACTCTTACTATAAGTCCAAGTAGTGGAAGTGTAGTTGCGGGAAGTTCAACAAGTTATACAGCTTCATCAAATATTTATGGAACATTCTATAATTCCGTAAATTCTTCATCAGTTGCAAGTGTTAGTTCATATTCAAAGAGTGGTTATACTGAAACAATATCAGTAACTGGAAAAAGTTCAGGAAGTACATCAATTAGTATAAGTTTTACACCTAGTGATACAACCAATTATAATTCACAAAGTAGTAGTTATTATCTAAGTGTAACGGCTCCTGTAGTACCAGTTGACCCAGACCCAGGAGAAGGCTCTGGCGGAGGTTCATCTAATCCAAACCCTGGAGAAACCCAACCAAAGCAAGTAAATTACACAATATTATATCAACAACAAACTGATGATTTAAAATATATTACAGTAAGTAAAAAAGATGGAACAGGAAAAGTAGGAGATATTGTTACTGGAGCCCCTCTTCCAGAATATCCAAACTACAAAACTCCTCAACTTACTTCATGGGTACTTCAAGATGGAGACAATATATTTGAATATAAATATGAAAAAGAATGTACTGGTTCATTCTGTGATTTTTGTACAAAAGGCTCAAAATTAGGTCAATGTTTATATGATAAAAGAAATTCTATTTCAGAAATATGGGAATCTGGATTAGCAAAAGATAAAGAGAATCAAACAGTAAGATATGTAGGAAGTAAAGATTCTAATATAAATAATTATGTATGTTTTGGTAGTTCTACAAATAGTGATTGTACTGCTAGAACATATAGTCAATATTCAATTTTATCTGATGGTTCAGTTTCATTTAATGGTTCGTCAAATTATTTAAATTTTGAAGGTACCGAAAAACTTGCATTAAATACAATAACAATTGGTCTAAGAGTAAACTTCTCGGCTTTTGGAAATTCAGTCTTTGGAAATTGGGAAGGTGCTGGTTGTGGTATTGAAACCAATTCAAAAGGACAAGCAACTTTTTACATATATCCAGATGGAGCTAAAGAATATACACATATAACATCACCAAATTCATTATCTAAAGATAAATGGTATACAATAGTTGGAACCTATGATGGAAGTAAAATGCATTTATATATCGATGGTCAAGAAGTAGCTTCAACTTCAATTACAGGAGCCATAAAAGTATCTACGGAAGAATTTGCTGTAGGAGCAAACCCTAATAAATCAGGAGCTAGTTATTCAAAGTATTCTAAAATTTCTGTTAAGTCAGCATTTATATATAACGTTGCATTATCTGAATCAGAAATTTCTAAATACTATAGTGGCGAGGTTACAAATGGACCAGAAGATAAAGAAAGTAATATAATTGTTGATGAAGGAGCAATTCTTTCTATTGTCGAAGGTAACTCGTCTTCAGTTACTTCAAATTATTTACATAGAATAATCGGAGTATTTGGATTAAACCATGAAGTAAGATTGGTTACTACAGCCAAGGGCAGTTCTAAATGGGCTAATAGTGATTCTATTAACTATTCAAGTTCAACTTTGAAGACAAACATTGAAAAGACAAGTGAAAGCAGATATACGAATGTATATAACAGCAGTGGATATTTCAATTGGGAAAGTGTAGTTGCTTATACTAGCCATGGTGTATTTACAAGTATGGTTGATGATAATCTTAATACTGATGCCAGATTAGCATGGAAAAAAAGTGCAGACGAAATTTTAAATAAAGAATCTGGTAGTAACTGGAATTATAAATTTTATCCAACTTCATTATCCGATTTATTACTTGCAACCGGACAAACAACTTTAACTTTCAATGCTAGTCCTTCACAGGTTAGTACTAGTTGGTTATATTATAATAATGAATTTAGTTATCATAAATGGAATGGAAATTTTTCATATTTTGTAAGAAGTGGTAGATTATGTGGATGTATAGATAATTGTAGTAAAGGTCAATATGATAAAAATTGTACTGGTAAATCAGGATATTTCTCATATATTCATAATTATCGAATTAACTTTAATTTAGATTCTAATGTTTTATATTGTAGTGGTTCGGGAACAGCTAGTGACCCTATTATAGTTGGTTATGGAAAATGCTATAATTAAGATGAAATATGAAAAAGACAAAAAGAGATTTTTCAAAAGATTATTCTAAACATACTCTTTATAAAATAGGAAGCATATAAGTGCTTTCTTTTTATATACATTAATTTAAAAAAACGGAAACTCAATTTATTTTTCTTGTAATTTGAAAAGATTTATTATATAATACATATAGATTTGGAGGAGATTAAAATGCAAGATAAATTAAGTAAGGAAGAAGTATTACATGTTCTTGATTTAGCAAGACTATCAGGAACTGATGAAGAGATAGAAAAATATCGAAGTGAATTAAAAGTTATGATTGATGAAATAGATAAGATAAAAGAATTAAATGATTTTGATGAAGATTTATTAATTGCTCCTTGGGTTAATAATGCTATTTATCGAAGTGATATGGAAATAAAAAATGGTGATATATTAAAAAATGTTCCTAATAAAAAAGGAAACTTTATAGCAGTTGATGTTGAGGTGTTAAAAGATGAGTAATTATTTAGATTTAAATATTAAAGAAATACATGAATTATTAGTAAGTGGTAAGATTAAACCTATTGATTTAGTTAATGAAAGTTTTAGAAAGATTGATAATAATAAATTGAATGCTTTTATAACTCTTGATTTGGAAGGTGCTAAAAAAAGAGCTATGGAACTTGGAGAGGTGGAAGTACCTCAAGATAACTTATTATTTGGAATACCAATTGCTATTAAAGACAATATCATGGTTGATGGATTAAGATGTACTTGTGCATCTCATATGTTAGAAAATTTCATTAGTATCTATGATGCAAGTGTTATTGAACTTATAAAAAATGCTGGGATGATTATAATTGGTAAAACTAATATGGATGAGTTTGCTATGGGTTCAACCAGTGAAACTAGTTACTTTAAGACCCCGATTAATCCATTTAATAAAGATAAAGTTCCAGGTGGTTCATCAGGTGGTTCGGCTGTTTCAGTGGCAGCAGGTCTAACGCCACTTGCTCTTGGAAGTGATACAGGTGGTTCAATTCGTCAACCAGCATCTTTTAATGGAATTGTTGGGATGAAACCAACTTATGGAAGAGTATCAAGATTTGGTTTAGTAGCCTTTGCATCAAGTCTAGACCAAATAGGACCAATGACTAGAACTGTTTATGAAAATGCTTTACTTTTAAATATAATTAGTAAAAAAGATTTTAAAGATATGACTAGTTTTGAAACAAATGAAGATTTTACAAGACTAATTGGGAAAGATATTAAAGATATGAAAATAGCTATTCCAAATTACTTTGTCTCAGATGTTGTAGAAAGTAAGGTTCTTGAAGTATTTGAAAAGAATGTTGCTACTTTAAAGAAATTTGGCTGCCAGGTTGATTATGTTTCAGTTAATCATATTGATAAAGCTCCTATCTTATATCAAATAATTGCTATGGGAGAAGCTAGTAGTAACTTAGCAAGATTTGATGGAATTAGATATGGTTTATCTTTAAAAGAAGATACCCTTGAAGACTTATACAAGAAAACGAGAAGTGCCGGCTTTGGTAGAGAAGTTAAAAGAAGAATTATGGTTGGTTCTTATATATTAAGTGGGGAAAATGCAAAGATTTATTATAACAAAGCCCTTGAAATTAGAGATGATTTAAAGAAAAGTTTTGAAAAAATATTTGAAGATTATGATTTAGTAATAGGACCAACTAGTAGTAGAACAGCCTATGATGTAGGTTTAAATAATGACGACCCTTTAAGGTCTTTTATGGATGATATCTTAGTAATGCATGCCAATATGGGAGGGTTCCCAGCAATATCTGTTCCAATGGGACTTATTGATAATTTACCAATTGGTATGCAAATTATGGGAAAAGGTATGGATGAAGCCAAGATTTATCAACTTGCATCCTTTATTGAGAAAGAGTTAGGAGGAAAACATGAGTGATTATCAAAAAACAATTGGAATTGAAGTCCATGTTGAATTAAAAACAAAAGAAAAACTATTTTCACCATCTCTTAATTTATATGGTAATCTTGCTAATAGTAATTGTAATATAATTGACCTTGGTTATCCTGGAGTTTTACCAATTTTAAATTATGAAGCAGTTTCTCTTGCTATTCGAGCAGCAACCGTCTTAAACTGTAAAATAAGAAAAAAACAACATTTTGATAGAAAAAACTATTTTTATCCAGATAATCCTAAAAACTTTCAAATAACTGAAGAGAGAACTCCAATTGGATATGATGGGTATGTTGAAATAGATGATGATGGAGTCAAGAAAAAAATTGAAATATTAGAAATGCATATTGAAGAAGATACTTGTAAGAGTATTCACTCAAAAGAACAAACTTTATTAGATTTCAATAGAGCTGGTGTTCCTTTAGTTGAAATAGTAACCAAACCTTGTATGCATACAAGTCGTGAAGCTACTTTATATTTAGAAAAATTACGAGAATTACTTCTTTATGCTAATGTTTCAGATTGTAAAATTGAAGAAGGTTCCATGAGATGTGATGCTAATATTTCAATTAGTAAAGATAATAACTTAGGTACTAAAATAGAAATTAAAAATATTGGTTCTATTACAAACGTTGGACTTGCTATTGACTATGAAGCAAAAAGACAAGAAGAGATACTCTTAAAAGGTGAAACTTTAAGAGAAGAAACCAGAAGATACGATGCTAAATTAGATAAAACTATATTAATGCGTGTCAAAGAAACTGGAAATGACTATCGTTATTTTCCCGAACCTGATATTCCTTATATAATTTTAAGTGATGAAGAAATTAAAAAAGTTCAAAGTGAAATACCTGTTCTTGCTCATATAAGAAGAAATAGATATTTAGAATCCGGAATTAGTTTATTAAATGCTAATAAGTTAATTGCTAATAAAGAACTATCAGACTATTTAGAAGGTTTAGATATTAATTTAAAAACAGCTTCTAATTTATTACTTGGAGATATCAGTGCTTATCTTAATAAAAAGAATATGTCTATCTTTGATAGTAAATTAACTAAAGATAAATTTATTGATTTAGTACAAAAACTAGATAAGGGAGAAATTAGTAATAAAAACTTTAAAGATATTTTAACTGATTTTATGGAAAGAGATATAGACCTTGATAGTTTATTAAAAGAAAAAGGTATTGAAAATGTTGTTGATAATAAAGTAGTATTAGAACTTATCAATAAAGTTTTAAATGAAAATACTAAAGTAGTAAATGATTACTTAGAAGGAAATCCTCGTTCTTTAAAATTCTTAATGGGACAAGTTATGAAAGAAAGTCATGGTAGTGTTAATCCTAAAATAGCAAATGATTTATTAATAAAAACCTTAGAAGAAAGGAAATAATATGAATTATGAGAATTATAATAAATTTATAAATGATTTAAAAAGTAAATATGGAGATACATATCTTGCTAGTTCAACTAAAGAAGAACAAGAAGAATTTATAAAATACTTTGCTTGGGCTTATCATCTAAGTTTAGATGATGCCCGAGAAAAATTAAAAAAGTTTATCGAAATTCAAAAAGTAAATATGTATTATAAACCATATCTTGATTATAAAAATTCTTTAGAAACTAGGTTAGGTGTTTATTATTTTGTTAAATTAAATAGTAATGAAAGAGATAAATTACTTGATTTATATACTAAATATAAAAAAGTTAAAACCAAAGGATATACTAAATATATGGCATTTATAGATTTATATAATCTTGAAGAAGAAAAGTATGAAAGAATAAGAATAGAAGTTGAAAATAATCTTAAAAATTTAAGAAATATGATTACTTATAAACAAGTAGATATTGATGAGTTATTAAAAAAGTAAAGAAATTAAGATAAAAATATGGAAAAAAAGTAAAAAGTATGATAATATTATAATAGGTTGGTGATTGTGATGGTAAAATTCTTTTTTATTCCTAAAGAAGTATGGTATTATGTAGTTATACCAATTGCTTTAATTATATTTATTTATTTTGTATTTTGGTTAGTTTATCGAAAACGAAAAGATACATATTATTATAATTATGTAGTTGATTATGTATATAGTACTTTAGGAATAATTTTTTGTAGTTTGCTTTTATGTTTATTACTTGGTTATAGTATAGCAACTATAAAAGTATTATTTGAAACTAATCTTTTAAATCATTATATAGTTTTAGTAATTCTTTTAGCTATTTTACCAATAGTACCTGCTTGTTTCTTAGGTTATGTTTTAAAAGTTTATGTTAATAATTTAAAAAGAAAAGAAAAATTAGATTTAGCTTTAGAACAAAATGAAAATAATGAAAATAATGCAAATGATTTTACATTTGGACATCAAGATAAAAATGAAATACCAACTGATAATATATTAGTTAAAACTTTTAATGAAAGTGATTATGATTTAATAAAGAAAAAGTAAGATGAGTCTAAATAACTTGTCTTTTTTTATAAAAACTAAAGACTTTTATTAAAAAATTTGTTACAATATAAAGATGAAGAGGAGAAAAAAATGAAAGTAGTAATTACATATGGAACATATGATTTATTTCATACAGGACATTATAATATTTTAAAACGTGCTAAGGAAAGAGGAGATTATCTTATTGTTGGAGTAACATCAGATGCTTATGATAAATCTCGTGGAAAATTAAATGTAAAACAATCCTTAAGTGAAAGAATCGAAAATGTAAAAAAGACTGGGTTAGCAGATAAAATTATAGTCGAAGAGTATATGGGACAAAAAATAGATGATATTATCAAATATAATGTTGATGAATTTGTTTTAGGTTCTGATTGGTTAGGAAAATTTGATTATTTAAAAGAATATTGTAAAGTTACTTATCTTGAAAGAACTAAAGGAGTTTCAAGTACGCAGTTAAGAAATGAAAATTTTGGAATTTTAAAAATAGGTTATGTTGGTAATGTAGAAAATTCAAAAAATATTATTCAAGAAAGTAAATATGTAAGTGGGTTAGAAATTACTAAATCATTTAGTTTTGACGAAGAAAAAGCAATTCAAGTATTCGAAGAAAATATGCTTGAAAGTTATGCAACTGATTATTTAGAATTTTTAAATGGAATTGATGCTATTTATGCTTCTAAAATAGATAATCAATATAACTATATTAAATTAGCTTTAGAAAATAAAAAACATGTTTTATTTGAAAGAAATAATGATTTAAAAGAAAAAGAAATTGAAGAATTATATAATTTAGCAAAAGAAAATAATTTAATATTATTTGAAGCTATAACAACAATATATAGTCCAGGATTTTCAAGACTTTCTTCGATGTTAAAAGCAGGAACAATTGGAAAAATTAAAAGTATGGATATAACATATAGTAAATCACAAAATAATATTAATGATTCTTTAGTTTATCCACTTATGGCTATATCCAAAATAATGGGAACTGATTATGAAATGGTTGATAAATTTGATGTTGTTGAAAGAAATAAAATAACTTATAGAAAACTTAATATTAAATTTAAAAATTCAATTGCATCTCTTCAAGTAACTAAAAATATGAAATTAAATGATGAAATAACAATTATTGGAACTAATGGTTATGTAATTGTTGAAAAACCATGGTGGAAAACGGAAGTATTTACTGTTTACAATGAAGAAAAAACAAGAAAAAATTCCTTTGATTTTGATGAAGAAGGAATTAGATATGAATTATCTGATTTTTTAAATACAATATCAACTAGTGATAATTATCAAAAAATATTTGAAGCAGAGTCAGTATTTGTAAGTAAAATTATGGAGGATGTAAATGAATAAAAAATTTGCGATTATTACGGGTTCAACTAAAGGGATTGGTCGAGCTATTGCTGAAAATTTATTAAGAGAAAATTATTCAGTTATTATTAATTATGCAAATGATGATAATGCTTATAATGATTTCCTAAATAGTAATCAAGTCTATAAAGAAAATATATATTGTATTAAAAAAAATATAAATTCATATGAAAATGCAATAGAATTTTGCAATATGGTAAAACAAATTACAAATGAAATCCAAGTTTTAGTTCTTAATTGTGGAGTCATTGATAAAAGTGAATTTGGAAAAATTAGTAAAGAATCTTGGGAAAACTCGATGAATATCAATTTAAATTGTCCGTTTTATATTATTCAACAATTAAGTAATTTAATTACAAATGATGTTGGAAGAATAATTTTATTAAGTTCTTTAATGGGAAAATATCCTCATAGTTCATCTTTAGTATATAATGTTTCAAAAGCCGGAGTAATTGCTCTTTCTAAGGCTCTTGTTAAATATTTTAATGAAAGAAATATTACAGTAAATTGTATTTGTCCAGGTTTTATTGAAACACCATATCATAAAAACAGAAGTGAAGAAAGTTATAATCGAATAAATAAAAAAATAGCTTTACATAGATTTGGAAATCCCGAAGAGGTTGCTAGTTTATGTTTAGAAATTATAAATAATCAATACATTAATGGTTCGGCTATCGATATAAACGGAGGTTACAATTATTTTTAAGGAGGTTTAAATGCGAGTTAGTGACTATATTGTTAAATATTTAAATGAAAATGGAATTAAAGATTTCTTTGGCTATCAAGGAACGATGATTGCTTATCTGGTAGATGCAATTGGTAAAAATAAAGAAGTTAAAAATCATGTATGTTATAATGAACAAGGAGCTGCTTTTGAAGCAGTAGGGTATGCTAAAGCAAGTGGAGGAATTTCTTGTGCTTATTCTACTAGTGGTCCAGGAGCAACTAACCTTATAACGGGAATTGCTGATGCTTATTATGATAGTGTCCCTGTCTTATTTATTACTGGTCAATTAAATACTTATGAATATACAAATGTAAATACTATTAGACAACAAGGATTTCAAGAAAGTGATATTGTAAGTATAATTAAACCAATAACTAAATATGCAGTAAAAATTGAAGATGTCAAAGACGTTTCATATGAGTTTGAAAAAGCTTTATATATTATGCAAGATGGAAGACCTGGTCCAGTCTTAATAGATTTACCTATGAATATCCAAAAGAGTGAATTAGATATTTCTAACCTAAACCATTTTCAAGTTCCAAATAAAGATGCAAAAATAGATTATTCAAATATATGTGAAAATATATTAAAAGAAATAGAAAATAGTAAAAGACCAGTCTTATTTTTAGGAAATGGATTAAAAAAAGATAAAAAATCAATCGAAGAAATAAGAAATTTAATTAATAAATTAAAAATACCAGTTATCTATTCAATGTTAGGAAAAAGTTTTCTTGAAGATAATTCTCCATATAATTTTGGATTTATGGGAACTGCATATGGTCAAAGATATTCTAATTTAATTGGATATAAGAAAGCTGATTTAATAGTTTCTTTAGGATGTAGATTAAATGGAAGGACAATAGGCATTAAAAGAAATAACTTTAATCCAAATGCTAAAATAATAAGAGTTGAAATCGATAAAGAAGAATTAAAATTACCAATCCATAATGATGATATTATCTATAATATTGATGTAAATGAACTAGTAAAAGAAATGAATTTAACTTATGCAAGTAAAAAGATAGAAGAAAAAAAAGAATGGTTAGATGTATGTAAGTATATAAAAGATAAACTTAAAAATATTGATAATGATATAAAAGAATGGTTACCTAATAGATATATTAATTTGATAAATGATATTACGGAAGATAATAGTAATATCTTTGTTGATGTTGGACAAAATCAAGTATGGGCAGCTCATTCAATAAAACTAAAGAAAAATCAAAAAATTATTTTTTCCGGAGGACTTGGTGCCATGGGCTTTTCATTACCTGCTAGTATAGGTGGTTGTATATCATCTAATAAAAATAATACTTATGTTATAGTTGGTGATGGAGGCTTGCAAATGAATATTCAAGAACTTCAATTACTAAAAAATGAAAATTTACCTATAACAATATTTGTCTTTAATAATGAATCTTTAGGATTAATTCATCAACAACAAAGTGATTTCTTTGATAATAAATTCTATGGAGCTTGTATGGAAGGTGGATATAGTGCCCCTGATTTTTCCAAAATTGCTAATGCTTATGGAATAAAATCATATCAAGTAAGTTCTTTAGATGAATTTAAGAAAGTAATAATAACATATAATAAAAATATACCAACTTTAATAGAAATAAAATTAGAAGTTGGAACTAAAGCTTATCCTAAAACTTATTTTGGAGAGGAAATGTATAATCAAGTTCCTTATATTCCAAAAGATATTTTAGATGAGTTAATAGAACTTTAAGTTAACTTAGTTTGGAAAAATAGTTAATTGATTAGAAAAAGATATTACGACTCTTGAAAACGTAATATCTTTAAAGATAAGTAAACGTATTGTATAAGGAAAAATTTTTTAATTATTCTTATATAATTCTTTTTTTAATTCCTCTAAATTAGAAGTCATTAAAGTAATATAAGTAGCATTAGTATCTCTTTCTTCATCTGTTATATTTTTTAAATTCTTAATATTTAAGATTTCTAAATTATTATCAGTTACTAAATTATTAATAGAAGAATCTACTTCAGAATTTTCATAGACATAGAAATATTTTAAGGTTTCTTCAGCTAGATTTTCTTTAAATAAAATTAAATTTTTTTCATAATCAGGATTATTTTTATCAAGAGATATTACTTCAATATTATATTTTTCTAAGAAGAGAAGAGAATCTGAATTAACCGCAATTACTTTATCTCTTGCATTTTGAACAGTTGTTTTATAATTAGCATCAAGATTTGATAATTCAACTTTAATATTTTCATAACGTTTACTTATTTCATCTTTTAAATTCTTACTTGTAATATATTCAGAAAGACCATCTTTTATATTTTGAGATATCATTAAGATATTAGATGGATTAAGCCATAATTCATCTTCTTTATATTTATATTGAATACCAAAAGAAGCATCAATTATTTTTAAATTTTTATTTTTATTTAAAAAAGTTAAAGCTTGATTAGAATCATTAGTTAATCCCATATAGATAAACATATCTTCTTTACTATAATCTCTGATTTGTTTATTTGTAAATTTATAATTACTAATATCAACTCCATCTGGGTAAATAGATGTTACAACAGAATTATCTCCATATAAATAATTAGTTACATATTCAAGGGCATAATTAGAAGTTAAAATTGTAATACCATCCATACTATCACTTTTAAATAAAGAACAACCACTTAAAGTAAATACTAGAAGAAATAAAATTATAATTTTTTTCATATTCATCACCTACTATAATATTTTACTATTATTTTTAAATAACATCAAGTTTAATATATAAATTTTTTAAAAATATGGTATAATTTAAGTATAATATAAAAAATGAAAGGAGAAACATGAAAGAGTTTTTAGAAAGATGGAACATAAAAGTTCGAAATACAAAGATTTATGAGACGGCTTTTTCCCATTCATCATTTGCTAATGAACATAAGTCAAAGAGTGATTATGAGAGACTTGAGTTTTTAGGAGATGCTGTTTTGGAATTAGTTGTAAGTGATTATTTATATAAAAATTATGAAATTAAAGAAGGGGAAATGACAAAGATTAGAGCAAGTTATGTATGTGAGAATGCTTTATATCAATATATGAAAGATTTGGATTTAATTAAATATATTAGAGTTGGACAAGGTGAAATCCATGAAGGTGATATTAAGAAGGCAATTGTTGCTGATACTTTTGAATCTTTAATGGCAGCAATTTATTTAGAAGAAGGATTTAAAAAGGTTAAGGAAGTTATTCTTGATATTGTTGTTCCTTATATAATTAATCCTAATGTTATTTTCTTTAGTGATTATAAATCAACGTTGCAAGAGGCACTTCAAACTGAGAAACGTTCATTTTCTTATGAGACGATTGATGAAAGTGGACCATCGCATGATAAAAAATTTACCGTTGTTGTAAAAATAGATAATATTATCTATGGAAAGGGGATAGCTAGTAGTAAGAAGGAAGCGAGTCAAGAAGCAGCAAGAGAAGCTCTTACCAAATTAGCTAAGATAGAAAAATGAAAAATAGAAAAGGATTTACGTTAGTTGAGTTATTGGCAGTTATTGTTTTATTAGGAGTTTTAGTAAGTATTGCAGTTCCTAATATCGTATCAACAATTAATAATAGTAAAAGAAATAATTTTTTAGGGGATGCTAAACGAATGGTTGCTAAGGCAGAATATTTATTATCTATAGATAGAGATACTAGAAAAAAGGTTCAAAATGGGACTCCACAGGTATATTCTTTTTATTCAAATGTTGAAAAATCCTTAAATGAAAAAAATGAGTTTCCAAATGACCCTGATGGTGGCAAATATGATGATAAAAGTTACGTAAAAATAACATATAATAAAAGCGGGACATCTGGAACTTTTGAATATTGTGTTTGCTTAGTTGGGTCTAAAAGAAAGATTGGAGCAGATGGAGTTGACGTTTGTAATTCAAGTATACCAAGCACTTGCGTCAAAAGTACTGACTTGACAGGAGTTGACATCGTTAAGGACAAATAGGGTAAATTAGTTGTGAAAAAAATTTTTTTCGTGATTTTGGACTCCAAGTAGGGAGCAATTTATAGAAATTGGGCTAAAAAAATAGCTCAATTTTTTAATATTGTTTTTAAAAGTGGCTGAATTTCCGAAATTGGGCAGAATTTTACACCAATTTGTAAATTTACAAAAGTTGACAATTATTGAACTTTGTAGTATGATGTATGTGTTGACCGGTTAACAGGGAGGAATGATAATGAAATTAAAATTAAATTTAAAAATGTTAATAGTTCTAGGTGCTTGTCTTACCTTTATGATGATGCCTAGAGTTTGCAATGCAAAGTCTGTTTTAATTGACCATAAGAAGTATGAGACAAATTCTACTTTGAATGGAAATAATTTTACCTATAATGGTAATCAATCTATTTTAATTTTAGAGAATGCTCATCTAAAAACAATTGAAACGAGTGATGATATTACTATTTACTTAAAGGGTGATAATTATTTAGATTCTGATGGTGAAACAGCTTTGATAGCAGGAAAACTTCTTATTTATGGAAGTGGTACCTTAACCATTAATAGTGGCGATATCGGAATAAATGCAGATAAAATTACAATTCGAGGTACAACTTTGAATATAAGAAGTGAGAAATTATCGATATCTTCTAAAATAGGAAATGATACGATAATTTATGATTCTAAAGTAACCATTGAAACTCCAAGAGCGGCATTTGGTAATGTTAATGGAGGACTTTATTTGGATAATTCAGATATTGAGGTTACAAGTTGTGATACTTTACTTAATTCAGGTACTGTATTGTATGTAACTAACTCTAATTTAGTAGTTAAACAATGTCTAAGTATGGCTTCAAATGGTTATAACAAATATTTTTATGGAGATAGTTATGTAGAAATAAATTCAACTTCGAATAGTATTGAATCATATGAAGTTAAACTTGGTGATGGATTAAAGATTTATCATGGTGATGATTCAACAAACTATAGTGAAGTTAATTTAGAAGAACATAATACAGTTGCATCAAGAATTAAATTTAAAAATTATATTTTAATAAAAGGTGCAACGAAGGAAGACTTAACAGAACTTGAAAATTCTCTTAAAGAAAAGGAAAAAGAATTGGAAGCTTTAAAGCAAGAATTACTTGAAAAAGAAAAATCTTTAAAAGAACAAGAGAAACTTTTGAATGAAAAAGAAGCAACTCTTAATTCTTTGGAAGAATCTTTAAACAGTAAGGATAATACTTTAAATGCTAAAGAATCTAATCTTAATAATAAGCAAGATGAATTAACTCAAAAAGAAAATGATTTAACTCAAAAAGAAAATGAATTAAATCAAAAAAATAGTGAGTTAATTACTAAAGAAGAAGAGTTAAATCAAAAAGAAAATGATTTAAATTCTAAAGAAGAAGAGTTAAATCAAAAGGATGAAGACTTAGATTCTCGGGAAGAAGAATTAGTTCCTAAAGAAGAAAAGTTAAAACAATTTGAAGAAGAACTTAAAAAGAAAGAAGAAGAATTAAAACTTCAAGAAGATTCTTTAAAAACTTTAGAAGAAAACTTAAAAGCTAAAGAAAAGTCTTTAAATGAATATGAAATACTTCTAAAGAAAAAAGAAGAGGAAATAAATAGTTCAAAGGAAGAGTTAAGTAAAGATAAAACTAATCTTCAAAATGATAAAGATAGTTTGAATAAAGAAAGGGTTGAACTAGAAAAGAGAAATTTAGAATTAAATAATAAGGATGATTCTTTAAATAAACGAGAAGTATCTTTAAATAATTTAAATCTAAGTTTACAAAGTGATGCTGAAAATTTACAAATGAAAGCTAATTCTTTAGAAGAAAAAGAAGAAAATCTTAATATTTTAAGTCAAGAGTTAGAGAATAAAAAGTTAGAACTTTTAGAACTTGAAAAGACTTTAAATGCTAAGAAAGATGATGTTACTTCTTCTGAATCTATGCTTTCTGAATATCAAATTAGTCTTGAAGAAAGAGAAGCTGATTTGGAAAGAAGGGAGGAGAATATAAGTTTATATGCTAAGAATACTTACACTAATAATCATGAGACTACTGGTAATATAGTAAAACCTAAAACTGTAAATGGAATTACTATATCTATAACTATTCTTATTCTATCCTTAATTGCAATAACACTTCTTGTTTTAAGACGGAAATGGAGGAATAATGGATAAGTTAAATACTGTTAAAATATTTCTTTTAGAAAATAAAAGAAAATTAATTGTAATTAGTTCACTACTTTTAGTTATGTTAACTATGACTATCTTGTTTCTAAATAAGAATAGTTATAAAACTGAAAGTGTAGTTTATCAAAATTTACTTAAAGAATCAGGTAGTAGTTCTAAAGAAACCAAAACGGAAATAGAACATTATTATGTTGATGTTAAAGGAGAAGTTATGGTTCCTGGAGTTTACTCACTTGATAAAGGTAAGAGAGTAGTAGATGCAATTAATTTAGCAGGTGGGATTAAGGAGAGTGGAGATACCTCTCTTCTTAACCTAAGTATGGAATTAAGAGATGGCATGGTTATCATTGTTTATTCACAAGATGAAATTAAAGCCTATAATTTAAATCCTGTTAAAAATACCAAGGAAGAGACTATTTGTAATGATAAAGTTAAGAATGACGCTTGCTTTGTTAATAGTAATAAGGATATAATTACAAATATTCCTGATAAAACCGTTATTAAAGATGAAACTTTGAAGGATACTAATATCAAAAGTGATAATAAAGACCAAACTTCTGATACTACTTCAAATTCCAATGTTTCATCAAAAATAAATATTAATACAGCATCAGTTAAAGAATTAACGGCTCTTCCTCGAATAGGGGATGCTAAAGCAAAAGCTATTGTAGACTATCGGACTAAAAACGGAAACTTCCAAACCATTGAAGATATCAAAAAAGTAAGTGGAATTGGAGATGCTACTTTTGAACAACTTAAAGACCAAATTACAGTCTAAAAGTCTATTCATTTCTTTAATTATATTTACTTTGCTATATGTATTTATAAATGTTAAAGTTATACGTTACGAGAGTATTTATAAAGGTTATGAAACAAGTTTTGTTGGAGTAATCCAAAAAATAAAAGAAACTAAATATGGATACTCTCTAACGATTAACTCAAAAGAAAAATTAATTGTTTATACCACCAAATGTAATTATTCAATAGGTGATAAAGTATATATTGAAGGAGTACTTGAAGAACCTAAGAATAATACAGTTTTAAATACCTTTAATTATAAAGAGTATTTGTATCAAAATAAAATATATTATACAGTAAATGCAAGTAATATAATTTTAGTTAAAAAAAATAATAATATAATCTATAAATTAAAAGATAAGTTAGTAAAGTATATGGATACTTTTAAATCAAAAAAATATCTAAAATCCTTTATTCTAGGTGAAACTTCTTATCTTGATGATGATATTTATAAATCTTATCAAAAAAATGGTATCTGTCATCTTTTATCAATTGGAAGTTTTCATATAACAATATTAAGTATTCTTATACTTTCTATCTTTAAAAAAATAAAAATAAATGAAACTATATCCCATTTATTTTTATTTATAGTTATATTTCTTTATTTACTTTTAACTAACTTTGGAGTTCCTATTTTAAGAGTCTACTTATATTTAATATTTAAATATCTAAATAAAAAATTTAAACTTAATTTAAGTCCTATTAAATTATTTATTCTAACTACTATTACAACTCTTTTTATTAATCCATTTTATATTTATCATAAAGGTTTTCTTTATTCTTATAGTATTAGTTTTATTTTAATTTTAAATAGAGATAAATTAACTGGTAATTATTTTCAAAAACTTATAAAGATATCTTTAATATCTTTTATAGCAAGTATTCCTTTTAATATTTATTTTAACTATGAAATTAATTTATTTAGTATTTTATATAATTTATTATTTGTACCAGCATTTAACTTAATAGTATTTCCAGTTTCTTTATTAACTTTATTTTTACCATTTTTAGATAATTTATTTTATAGTTTTATGACATTACTTAATAATATATCTTTTTCTTTAAATAATATAACAATAGGTATTATTATTTTAAAAAAGATGAACTTTCTTATCTTAATTATCTATTTAGTATTAATTATATTTATTATCAAAGATATTTTAAATAAGAAAATAAGAGGTTTTATTATCTTAAGTTTAGTTTTATTAATTCATTTTAATATTAATGTTTTAATACCTAAAGATTTCTTTATGATAATAGATGTTAAACAAGGAGATTCTAGTTTATTTTATAGTAATAATAAAGTTGTTTTAATAGATACAGGTGGAGTTTATCAAAAGCAAGTCTCTGAGGATACTATTGAAATGTTAAAGTCACTTGGAATTAGAAAGATAGATTATTTATTTTTAACCCATGGTGATTTTGACCATATGGGAGATAGTATTTATTTAGTTAATAATTTTAAAGTTAATCAAGTTTTCTTAAATGCAAATGAACTTAGTAATCAGGAAAGTAAATTAATTAATGAATTAGATAAGAAAAATATTAGTTATAGTTTTTTTAAAGAACAAGATAGTTTGAGAGTTAATAATTTAAATATTATAGAGTTAAACAGAATAGATGAAGATGAAAATGCTTCGAGTTTAGTTTTATATATTTTATTTAAAGATAAAAAGATTTTAATGATGGGAGATGCTACTACAAGTTCTGAAGATTATATTTTAGATAAGTATAATTTAGGTCAAATAGATTATTTGAAAGTAGGACACCATGGTTCGAATACTAGTTCTAGTAAAAGGTTTATTGAAACAATTAAACCTAAATATTCCTTTATTTCAGTAGGGTTAAATAATCGTTATGGACATCCTAAGGAAGAAGTCTTAGAGACTTTAAGTAATTCAAGAATATATAGAACTGATATTAATGGTAGTATCGAAGTTGATACAAATAAGAATAGATTAATTACTTATGATGTAAATAGATAAAAAGGTATGAATGGCAGGTGCAAACTTTATTTCCCAAAAAGTGCAGCAGACTGCTGCACTTTTTGGGAAATAAGTAAAATGATACAAAAAATATAAATTTAGGAGGTATATATGGATTATTATGTTGAAATAAAAGAACAATTATTAAATAATGAAATAAATAAGAGAGTAAAAGATTATAGAAAAAATGTTGGAGATTTAAATACTTATTATAATGTTGGTAAGATGTTAAATGAAGCTGGTAATAAATATGGCGATGGAATAATCAAAGAATATTCTTTGAAGTTAACTATTGAAATAGGTAAAGGATATTCAACTCGTTCTTTGAACTATATGCGAAGATTTTATTTAGTAATAGAAAATGGAGTAGAGTTACATCAACAATTAACTTGGAGTCATTACATCGAAATATTGAAACTTGATGATATAAATGAAATTAATTATTATTTAAATACATCTGAAAAAAATAACTTATCATTTCGTGCTTTAAGAGTTAAAATAAAAAATCAAGAATATCAAAGATTAGATGATAATACTAAACATAAATTAATTGTTAAGGAAGAGACAAGTGTAATTGATTTTGTAAAGAATCCAATCTTAATAAAGGATTCTAATAATTATAATGAACTATCTGAAAAGATTTTAAAGAAGTTAATCCTAGAGGATATTGAATCTTTTATGAAAGAATTAGGTAGCAGTTTTTCATTTATAGGTAGTGAATATAAAATAAAATTAGGGAACTTCTATAATTATATAGATTTACTTTTATATAACATTGAATTTAATTGTTATGTAGTAGTTGAATTAAAAGTAACACCTTTAATGAAAAGTCATATAGGACAAATTCAAGTTTATATGAACTATATTGATAATAATTTAAGAAAGATAAATCAAAATAGGACAATTGGAATAATTATTTGTAAGAAAGATAACAAATTTATTATTGAATATTGTAGTGATAAAAGAATAATTTCGAGAGAATACATAGTAGTGTAAGGAAAAATGGCAGGCACTGTCTGCCCTTTTTGGAAAAGTACTTTGTAAATCCAATTGCTTTTATGATTAAAATGCTATAAGCTTAAAAAAGGTACAATTTAAAATGATGAAAATGGTTGGCAAGTAATATTTCCCAAAAAGTGCCGCCACTGGCGGCACTTTTTGGGAAATAAGTAAAATGATACAAAAAATATAAATTTAGGAGGTATACATGGATTATTATGTTGAAATAAAAGAACAATTATTAAATAATGAAATAAATAGAAGAGTAAAAGATTATAGTAAGAATGTTGGAGATTTAAATACCTATTATAATGTAGGTAAGATGTTAAATGAAGCAGGTAATAAATATGGTGATGGAATAATCAAAGAATATTCTTTGAAGTTAACTATTGAAATAGGTAAAGGATATTCAACTCGTTCTTTGAATTATATGCGAAGATTTTATTTAGTAATAGAAAATGGAGTAGAGTTGCATGATCAACTAACGTGGAGTCATTATAGAGAACTAATTTCTTTAAAAGATATAAATGAAATTAATTATTATTTAAAAATATGTGAAGAACAAAATCTTTCAAAACGTATATTAAGAGATAAAATTAAAAGTCAAGAATATCAAAGATTAGATGAAAATACTAAACATAAATTAATAGCTAAGGAAGAGACAAGTGTAATTGATTTTGTAAAGAATCCAATTCTAATTAAGAATTCTAATAATTATAATGAAATATCTGAAATAATTTTAAAGAAGCTAATCCTAGAAGATATTTCAGGATTCTTAAAAGAATTAGGTAATAATTTTTGCTATATTGATAATGAATATAAAATAAAATTAGGGAACTTCTATAATTATATAGATTTACTTTTATATAACATTGAATTTAATTGTTATGTAGTAGTTGAATTAAAAGTAACACCTTTAATGAAAAGTCATATAGGACAAATTCAAGTTTATATGAACTATATTGATAATAATTTAAGAAAGATAAATCAAAATAGGACAATTGGAATAATTATTTGTAAGAAAGATAACAAATTTATTATTGAATATTGTAGTGATAAAAGAATAATCTCGAGGGAATATATAGTAGTGTAAGAGTTATTTCCCAAAAAGTGCAGGCACTGTCTGCACTTTTTGGGAAATAAATATTAAGGTGGTATGTATGGATTATATTGATAATAAATTAAGAAAGGTAAATCAAAATAAAACAATAGGGATAATTATATGCAAGAAAGATAACAAATTTATTATAGAATATTGTAGTGATAAAAGAATAATTTCGAGAGAATATATAGTAGTGTAAGATTTATTTCCCAAAAAGTGCAGGCACTGCCTGCACTTTTTGGGAAATATTTTTTTAAGTATAGTAATTATTAAATTTACATATACTAATAACAACGGAATTTATAGTCAAACGTGGAATCATAAAAAGTTATGCGCCATAAAATATAATGTGACGCTTAACGTGTTAAGCGTTTAATATAGATAGGAATAGAAATTATTCCTTTAAAAGGAACTCTTCGGGGTTCTTTTTAATTTATTTTGTAAAAACTAGAGACTTTTATTAAAAAATTTGGTACAATCAAATAAATGGTGGTGATAGAATGTTGGTAAGTGTTTTAGTTGAATTATCAAATAGAAATATAGATAAAACTTTTACTTATTTAGTACCTAAAGATTTAGAAGATAAAATTCAAGTTGGAGTAAGGGTATTAGTTCCATTTGCTAACTTTAAACTAGAAGGATTTGTTATAGCTATACTTGATAAAGAAGAATATCATGATGAATATGAACTTAAAAGTATAATTGATGTAATAGATTCTGATATTATTTTAACTCCTGAATTATTAGAACTAGGTAAATATATAAGTAAAACTACTTTATCAACTTTAATTTCAGCTTATCAAGTTATGTTACCTAATGGTTATAAAGCTAAAAAAGGAAAAAAAGTAAATATTAAATATGAAACATATGTATATTTAGAAGAAAAAATGTTAGATAACTTTAAATTAACTGATAAACAAAAAGAAATAATAAAAGTTTTAAGAACTAGAAAAAATATTACTTATACTTATTTAAAAAGTATTAATTCAAGTGTTGATACTTTAATTAAAAAAGGAATCTTAAAAAAAGAAAAAGTGGAAGTTTATAGACTTTCTAATAATGTTAGTTTAAAAGAAAAATATCCTTTAACTTCCTTACAACAAAAAGTAGTAGATATGGTTGATTTAACTAAAAATGATACCTATTTACTGCATGGAGTAACAGGAAGTGGGAAAACCGAAGTTTATATGGAGTTAATTGAAAAAGTAATTGAAATGGGAAAGACAGCAATTGTTTTAATTCCGGAGATTAGTTTAACACCCCAAACAGTTTTAAGATTTAGAGAAAGATTTGGAAGTATCATAGCTATTTTTCATTCAGGATTATCGGATTCTGAAAAGTATGATGAATATCGAAAAATAAAAAGAGAAAATATTAAAATAGTAATCGGAGCCAGGAGTGCAATATTCGTTCCTTTAGAAAAAATTGGAATTATTATAATTGATGAAGAACATTCAACTTCCTATAAACAAGAAAATATGCCAAGGTATGATGCTCTTGATATTGCTAAGTGGCGAGGACAATATCATAATGCCCCAGTTATCTTAGGTTCAGCAACCCCGACATTAGAAACGTATGCTAGAGCCCTAAAAGGTGTTTATAAATTATTAGTTTTAGATAAAAGAGTAAATAATAGACCATTACCAAGTGTATTAGTTATTGATATGTTTAAGAATAAAAAGGTCAGTAAATTCTTTTCAGAACCCTTATATTTAAAGATGCAAGAAGTACTTGAAAAAGGAGAACAAATAATTCTTTTCTTAAATAAACGAGGATATGCATCAAATGTTGTCTGTGAAAACTGTGGTAAAACTTTTATGTGTCCAAACTGTGAAATTACTTTAACCTATCATAAGACAAGTGGAATGTTAAGATGCCATTACTGTGGATATGCTGAGGCTAAAAAAGATACGTGCCCAAGTTGTGGAGGAGCAAGTCTTACAACTTCTGGAAGTGGAACTGAACAAGTCGAAGAAGAACTTAAAACTTTGTTTCCGGATAATAAAGTTATAAGAATGGATTTTGATACTACAACTAAAAAGGGAAGTCATGAAAAAATTATCAATGACTTTAAAGACCATAAATACGATATCTTAATTGGAACTCAGATGATTGCTAAAGGTTTAGACTTTGCAAATGTAACCTTAGTTGGAGTAATAAATGCTGATAATAGTTTAAATATTCCAGACTTTCGAAGCAGTGAAACAACATTTGCCCTTTTAAATCAAGTAAGTGGAAGAAGTGGTAGAGGAGAAAAAGCAGGAAGTGTTATTATTCAAACTTATAATCCTGACCACTATGCAATTGAATATGCTAAAAACAACAACTATTTAGGATTCTTCAAAGAAGAAATGAAAAATCGAAAACTTCTTGGCTATCCTCCATATTACTATTTAGTTTTAATTAGAATAAAAGGAGAAGATTATCAAGTTTTATCTAAAGAAGTAAGTAAGATTAAAGAATTTTTAAAAAGCAAACTAACTTTAGATATCCTAGGACCTTCCCTTGCTAACCCATTTAGAGTTAATCTTATCTATCGCTTCAATATTATTATTAAATACAAACAAGAAGAAAACTTAATAGATACTTTAAATGAACTATTAAATCATTATAAAACTAATAATAAAATAAAAATAGATATAGATTTTAATCCTCGAAATTTCTAGTTGCAAAACCTTATTAAATAGAGTATAATAGAGACTAATTTTGAGGTATTATATGAATAGTTTAGATATTAAAGAATTAATTAATAGTCATATTGAAAAAATTCATGATTTTATGTTTGAAACATCAGATATTATAAAAATCATGGATTTTATCATTGATGAAGCAAATAAACTTGATACAGAAATAAAAACTATTGTTGATAATTTTGATGAAAGTTTCTTTTTTCTTCTTGCAATTACAGATTCACTTGATAAAATAAAAGGACTTGAAAGTATGACTTTAAAAGTATCTCTTAGTAAAATAAAAGATATTAATGAAGATTTTAAAATTTATCTTGATATATTATCTGAAAAAAGAATTATTAATAATTTAGATAAAACTATTTTATTAAGTTTTACTAATCTTTTAATGCATATTACTTATACTACCTCTTATACTAACTATATGATTAAAAGAATAGATGATTATAAAAGTAAGATATATAGAAAGTAATTATTAAAAAAAATCATGAATAAATAATTTACAAAATAAGACTTTAATGATAAAATGTAAATAGAAAAGGAGAGATATAAATGTATGATAAGTTAAAAGCAGATATAGTAACTGCTATGAAAGAAAAAAATACTATGAAAGTTCAAACTTTAAGAGGAGTTAAAGGAAGTGTTGATTTAGAATATATTAATAAAAAGGTGGAAATTGATGATAATTTAGTTCTTGATATTTTAACTAGAGAAATTAAAACAAGAAAAGAATCAATTGTTGAATTTGAAAAAGGTAATAGAAATGATTTAATTGAAAAAACTAATGAAGAAATTAAGTTACTTGAAGGATATTTACCTGAGCAATTAGATAGTGCTGAATTAAATAAAGTAATTGATGAAGTATTTAAAAAAGTAAATCCAACTTCACCTAAAGATATGGGCTTAATCATGAAAGAATTAACACCACTTGTTAAAGGAAAAGCAGATATGAAGGAAGTTAGTACTATCATTAAAGATAAGCTAGCAAGTTTATAATATGGAAGATTTATATATATTTGAAAGAGAACTAATTAAGGATGGTATTACTTTAATTGGAGGAATTGATGAAGTAGGAAGAGGACCTTTAGTTGGACCGGTTGTTGCTTGTTGTTGTATTTTACCACTTAATTATAAATTAAAAGGATTAACAGATTCTAAAAAGTTAAGTGAAAAGAAACGCGAAGAGTTTTATGATATTTTAATTCATGATGCAATTAGTTATGGAATAGGGATTATTGATGAGGCGACAATAGATGAAGTTAATATCTATGAAGCAACGAAGCTTGCAATGCTTGAAGCAGTTAAAAATTGTAAAGTTAAACCAGAGCATTTATTAATTGATGCAATGAGGCTAGATACCGATATTAAAAGTACTTCCATAATTAAGGGAGATGCTAAAAGTTTAAGTATTGCAGCAGCATCTGTTATAGCGAAAGTCACAAGAGATAGGATGCTAATTGAACTTGATAAAAAATATCCTATGTATGATTTTAAACATAATAAAGGCTATCCTACCAAAAAACATCTTGAAGCAATTAATGAATATGGAATTATTAAAGAACACCGAAGAAGTTACGGACCAGTTAAAGAATACTTAGAAAGGGTAAAAATATGAAAGTTGGATTTGTTAGTATAGTTGGAAGACCAAACGTTGGTAAATCAACTCTTTTAAATAAAATTTTAGAACGTCATATAGCAATTACTTCCGATAAATCAGGAACAACCCGAAATATAATCGAAGGAGTTTACAATGATGATAACTCCCAAATAATCTTCGTGGATACTCCTGGTATACATAAACCACATAATAAACTAGGTAATGTTTTAAACAAAAAAGCCTATGTTATGACTAATGATGTTAACTTAATTTTATTCTTAGTTGATATTAAAGAAGGATTTGGTAAAGGTGATAATTTTATCTTAGAAAAACTAAAACAAGAACAAAGAGATGTTATTCTAATTCTTACCAAAATAGATAAATTAAATGATAAACAAGTCTTACTTAAAGAAATAAATAATTTAAAAGATTTATATGATTTTAAAGAAATAATTCCAATTTCATCAGTTAAGAACATTAATATAACGGAGTTAATTGAAACAATTAAAAAATATTTACCCGATGAAGATACCTTATATTTTGATAAAGATTATTTAACAAATCAACCAACATCTATGATTATAACGGAGTTAGTTAGAGAAAAAGTCTTAAGAGAAACGAAAGAAGAAGTTCCTCATTCCGTTACTTGTTATCTAGAAACTTATGATGAGACTAAAGAATTAGTTAGTCTTGGAGTTTTAATAGTTGTTGATAGAGATAACTTAAAAAAGATAATAATTGGGAAAAATGGCGAGATGTTAAAGAAAATTGGAAGTAAAGCCAGACTTGATTTAGAAGAATATTTTAATAAAAAGGTATACCTAAGTTTATATGTTAAAACTATTAAGAATTGGCGAGATAGAGATAAATATTTACAAGAACTTGGTTTAAAAGATGATTTAGATATTGAATAAATTTAAAAAATAATTACATTATATAAATGGTGATATTATGGATATGGAAAAACTTCTTTGGGAGTTATTTAAGAAAAGTGGCGATATAAAATATTACATGTTATATAATGAGTATCGAGGTATAAATGGAAAAAGTAACAATTGATGGAATAGTTTTAAATGAAACTAATTATAGTGAAACTAGTAAAATACTAAATATTTTAACTAAGGAATATGGATATATATCGGTTATTTCAAAGGGTTCAAGAACCCTAAAGAGTAAGCTCCGAGGAATTAGTATGAAGATGGTTTATGCTAGATTCACGATTTCTTATAAGGAAAATGGTCTTTCAACTTTAATTGAAGGGGCAATTATTAATTCTTTAAAATACATAATGACGGATTTAGTTAAAATGAACTATGCAACTTATTTACTAGATTTAACTAAAAGTATTTTAAAAGAAAATAATAATCCTGATTTATTTAATATTCTTGCTAGTTCTTTAATTAAAATAAATGATTCTCTTGACTCCTTAATAATTACTAATATATTTGAAGTTAAAATGTTAAACTTTTTAGGAGTTAATCCAAGTTTCTCGGAGTGTGTAAATTGTTCAAGTCCGGATATTTTAACATTTGATTTAGCCTTAGGTGGGATGGTTTGTAAAAATTGTTATCAAGGAACTTATTTATTTCAAACTGAAACAATTAAACTATTAAGATTATTTCAAGTAGTAGATATTATGAAAATAGATAAACTTAATATTCAAAATAAAAAAGTAAGAGAAGAAATAGGTATGTTTATTAAAGAATATTATGATACTTATACAGGTATTTATTTAAAAAGTAAAGATAAATTTAATATGTTAATTAGTACTAAGTGTTAACAAAATAAGATATGGTCGGCATGCCGACCAAATTTAAAAACTAAGTAGTAGGAGGAGTATATGACTAAGAAAAATAGTTTGATAAAAACAAATAATAATGAAGAAATATTAAATATTGATTGTATCTATAATGATATCAAAAATAAAATATTACTTGCTCGTAGTAAAGTTTTAAAAAATATTGATGTTACAATGACAGAGGTTTATTGGTATGTTGGCAAAACAACTTATGAACTCTCTAATGATGTAAAATCAGGTTATGGAAAAAAGATAATTGATGCATTATCTTCAAGGCTTACTAATGAGTTTGGAAGTGGTTTTTCGCCTGTTAGTATTAGAAGAATGCGAAAGTTTTATGAATTGTATCCTATAATAGAAGATGTACCTTTTGAGTTATCTTGGTCACATCTTCAAGAGTTAATAAGAGTTGATAGAAAAGAGGAACGAGAATTTTATCAAGAGGAGGCAATTAAATCAAATTGGGGATATCGAGAATTATCAAGGCAAATAAATACTAAATTATATGATAGATATGTAATATCGCCTGATAAAAATAAAATAATTGAAGAATCGAAGCAAGGTTTAATAGAAAAAACGCCTGAAGAACTTTTGAAAGCACCATATATATTTGAATTTGTTGGATTAAAAGAAAATAAAAATTATTTAGAAACAGATTTGGAAAAAGCCTTGTTATCACATTTAACAGAATTTTTATTAGAATTAGGAAGAGGTTTTTCATTTGTTTCGAATCAGCAAAGAATAAAAATAGGATATGAATACTATTATCCCGACTTGATATTTTATAATCGTCTTGCTAAGTGTTTTGTAATAATTGATTTAAAAATAGGAAAGTTAACGCATCAAGATATTGGTCAGATGCAAATGTATGTAAATTATTATAAGAAAACACAGATGATGAAGGGTGAAAGTGAACCAATTGGAATATTACTTTGTGCCGACAAAGATGATGCAGTTGTAGAAATGACTTTAGGTGATAATGTAAAAAATATTTATGCTTCAAAATATCTAACTTATATGCCATCTAAAGAAGAATTAATTAAAATAATAAAAGAAGAAAAAGAATTATTTGAATTAGCAAATGAAGATAGCGAAACTTAAAAATGGTCGGCATGCCGACCATTTTTAAAATAATATTTATGAGATACATTAAGAATATATTTGTATAATAGAATGTATATATTATGAATATTTTTGAAAATACTAAAATAAATGCTAATTAAAAAAATATGTCAAGCAGGATGTATTTTTTTTCATATTCTCTTTTAAGTTTTCCAAAAATAATATATAATAATTATGGAGGGTAGATTTATGTATAAAAAATATAAAAGAATATTCTTAGTAGTATTAGATTCTGTTGGAATTGGAAATGCCAGTGATGAAAGTAAATTTGGAGATATAAATGTTAATACAGTTAAACATACTTTAGAAAGTACAAATGGCAAGTTACCTAATTTAGCCAAAATGGGTCTTTTAAACTTAGTATATGATAAGAATATGGAAACGGATTCTTATTATACAAGAGCAAGATGTGTAAGTAACGGAAAAGATACTTTAACAGGACATTTAGAAATGATGGGAGTAAGGACAGTTAAACCTTTAAAGACTTTCACGGATACTGGATTTCCTGATGAGTTAATCAGAGAATTAGAAGAAAAGAGTGGGCGCAAAGTAATTGGTAACATTAGTGCTAGTGGAACTGAGATAATTGAAAGACTAGGGGAAGAGCATATGAAAACTGGAGCCATTATTGTTTATACCAGTGCGGATTCGGTTTTACAAATTGCTGCTCATGAAGAAATTGTTCCATTAGACGAGTTATATAAAATATGCGAAATAGCAAGAGAAATAACTTTAAAAGAAGAATGGAAAGTTGGAAGAATAATTGCTCGTCCATTTATAGGAACTCCAGGACATTTTGAAAGAACAAGCAATAGGCATGATTATGCTTTAGACCCACCAGAAGAAACTGACCTTGATATTTTAAAAAATAATAATTATGATGTAATTTCCCTTGGAAAAATAAGTGATATCTTTAATGGCTGTGGTATTACTAAGTCTACGAAAACCAAAGATAACACCGATGGACTTGCCAAGATAAAATTAACTTTAGATGAAGAATTCACAGGTCTTTGCTTTGCCAACTTAAATGACTTTGATTCTAAATATGGACATAGAAGAAATCCAGACGGGTACATGAAAGCTTTAATTGAAGTTGATGATAATATAGAAACTATCAAGAATAAACTTCATGATGATGATTTGCTTATTCTAACAGCAGATCACGGAAATGATCCAACTTATAAAGGAACTGACCATACCCGTGAAACTACTCCAGTTTTAATTTATAATAAAAACTTTAAAGAACCAAAAAGATTAGATGATTTAGATACTTTTGCATCAATCGGAGCAACGATTCTTGATAAC
Organism: uncultured Bacilli bacterium; assembly: GCA_947629475.1. Classification (GTDB taxonomy): domain Bacteria; phylum Bacillota_I; class Bacilli_A; order RF39; family UBA660; genus RUG591. The sequence continues at coordinate 4,928 of CANRDV010000014.1, read as the reverse complement.
TTTAACCTAAGTTCTCCTATGGGAACTAGTTTCTTGGAGACCTTAAAGTGAATTTTAAAGACAGTTGGGATGAAGCTAAATATCAAGAATTAATCAAATATTTAGAATCTTTACAAGACAAAAAGTATCAAGAATTTCAAGCCAAAATAATTGACTATGATAATTTAATTGGAGTTAAAACCAATATCTTAAAAAATATTGCTAAAGAAATAAGTAAGGGAGATTATCAAAGTTTTTTTAGTGTTAATATAAGTGATTATTATGAATTAGTATTAATTGAAGGATTTATATATGGATTTTTAAAAATTCCTTTTTCAGATTTAATAGAATATTTAAATAATTATTTACCAAAAATAAAAACCTGGGCTCAGGTTGATTTAACAGCATCTAACTTAAGGTTATTTAAAAAAAGTCCCAAAGAAGGATTTAAATATGCTAAAAAACTAACCCATACGAAAGATAAATGGTCTAAAAGAATGGGAATTGTTTTGTTACTAGATTATTATTTGCATGATACCTATATTGATAATACTTTAGAAGTTGTAACAAAATTAAAAACTAAAGAATATTATGTAGGAATGGCCATTGCTTGGTTAGTTGCAACTTCCTATATTAAATATAAAGAAAAAACTCTTATTTATATAGTTAACATAAAAGATGATTTTATTTATAATAAGACTTTAAGTAAAATAATTGATTCTAGAAGAATAAGTGATGATGAGAAAAAATTTATTAAATCTTTAAAAAGAGAAAGTAAAAAAATTGGAAATGTTTAAACAAATCCAATTTTTTTAGTCTTCTTCTTTAACAGCATCAGTTGGGCATCCACCATCGATTACTTCTCTTACAGAGTCTTCACACTCTTTTGGTACAGTATCTACTTTGACATGGCTTATTCCATCATCATTAAATTCAAATACTTCTGGACAATTACCAACGCAAAAGCCACAACTAATACATAAATCTGAATCAACTTTTACTTTCATTACTTACTACCTCCACTATAATTATATTAAGAAATAAGAAATTTAGCAAGTAGTTTAGAAAATTTGACAGGAAAAAATGTCAAAAGTGAACGATAGTGAACGATTGATTATTTCGAAACCCTTATTTTATAAGGATTTTACTAAAAATATTTTTTAAAAAGTGAACGATTCACTTGTCAAAAAAAGAAAAATGTGCTAAAATAGTCTCGAGTGATAAAAATGAAATATGAAAAATTAGAATTCAAAAGACAAGTATCAGATACTATTGTGAAAGAAGTAGTTGCATTTGCTAATACTAATGGTGGAACTATAATAATTGGTTATGATGATGATGGTAAGATTTTAGGGCTTAATAATCCTAAACAAGAATTAGATAAACTTAATAATAAACTACATGATAGTATAGAACCTGATGTTAGTTTTTTGCTTTCGGAAAGAATCGAAAAACAAGAAGATAAAGAAGTGATTATATTAGAAGTTTTAAAAGGAACTAATAAACCATATTATATAAAATCAAAAGGAATGACTTCTGATGGTGTTTATATTAGAGTTGGTTCTACTTGTCAACCTGCAACTAGTTATTCAATTAGAGATATGATAATTGATAGTTCAGATATTAATTTTGAAAAAAATATAAGTTCAAATCAAGAGTTAACATTTATTTATGCAGAAAACGTATTTAAAGAAAAAGATATTTTATTTAGAGATAGAGAGAAAAAGATGTTAGGTCTTATTAATGAAAATAATCTTTATACTAATTTAGGATTATTGTTATCTGACCAATGTCCTTATACTATTAAAATGGCAGTTTATAAGGATAATACTAAAAAAGAATTTGTTGATCAAAAAGAAACATCAAAAGCAAGTATTTTGTATCAGATAGAAGAAGCAGAAAATTATTTAAAATTACTTAATCAAGTAAGTGGAAGAATAGAAGGAATGAATAGAATTGATAAATATGATTATCCAACTGAAAGTTTAAGAGAGTTAATTTTAAATTTAGTAGGTCATAGAAATTATGAAATACCAGGTAGTAGTTTAATTCATATTTTTAATGATAGAATTGAATTTCTAAGTTTAGGAGGTTTAGTAAAAGGCTTGACCATTGAAGATATTAAACTTGGAAGTTCCTCATCAAGAAATCCTAAGTTAATTAATATTTTTCATAGACTTGGTTTAGTAGAAGCCTATGGAAGTGGAATACCAAGAATTTTTGAATTATATAAAAGTTCTGATAATTTACCTGAAATTCTTGTAGCTCCAAATAGTTTTTTAGTAAAATTACCTAAACTATCAATGAAATTTGAATATGAAATAGTAATAAATTATTTAAAGGATAAGGAAAGTGCTACAAGAGAAGAACTAGAAAACATCTTACAATTAAAGAAAGTAAGAACAGCAACTATCCTAAAAGAAATGTTAGAAAGAGATTTAATAAAAAAAGAAGGAAATGCTAAAAGTATAGTTTATAAATTAAAATAGATAATCAATATTATTACATTATCTAGTTCTAGTTAAGATGGGGCATATATGAGACAGTTAATAGCTAATGATTATAAATCAAATGAAATAATTAAAATTATTAGAGAATGGACTGAGTTAACTCAAAGAGATTTTGCAAAGACTATAGATAGGAGTCCTAAAACTTATCAAGATTATGAATATGGAAGAATTAATGTTAGTCTAGAAATGTTTCTAAAAATATGCAAAGTCCATGGTATTGATGTAATAGTTCGAAAAAAATAATAGAGTAGGAGTTAAAATGCAAGTTTTAGAGATATATCAAATTTATGAAAAACTAGATAATTTTAATATAAATGATTATAGATATAAAATATGTAAAAATTTACAAAGATTTAGATTAGATTCTTACAATAAATATAAAGAAATAAAAGGTGCAGTAGGTAGAAATAATCCTTATAGTACTGAAAATATTGCTGATTATTTACAGATAAGTAAAGTTCATTATAAAAGATTAGAAAATGAATTAGATAATCATAAATATATTAGTCTTTTAAACTTAATTAAACTATCTATAATCTTTGATAAATCATTAGATGAATTTCTAAAATAGATAATGGTATTATGATTGGAATAAAAATAAAAGAGTTAAGACTTGATAATGATAAGAAAATAAAAGAAATTGCTAAAGTTTTAAATGCTAAACTAACTACTTATTCAAGCTGGGAAAATATGCAAAATGAAATGCCCTTAATAAAACTAAATGAACTAGCTAATTATTATAAAACATCATTTGATTATATATTAGGTTTATCCAATTTTCATGATGTTATAAAAGAAAAACAAGAAATAGATTTAAAGAAATTAAGTTCTAGGTTATCTGAAATTCGTAAAGAAAGAAATTTAACCCAAAGTTTTCTAGGAAAGAAAATAGGTATACCTCAAACAACATATTCTCAATATGAAAGGGGAATAACAATTCCTACTTCTTTAAAACTATTAGCAATAGCAGAATATTATAATATTTCTATAGATTATTTAGTTGGGAGAATTAATACGAAAAAGAGACCTTAAAATAGTCTCTTTTAACATTGATATTTATTTAATATCACTTTTTCCAACTAAATAATCAAAAGAAGTTTTATAGAAAATTACTAATTTATATAATTTAAAAGTTGTAGGTATTCTACTTCCATTTTCATAATGAGCATAAGTTCTTTGATGAAAGTTAGTTTCTTTACTTACTTCTTCTTGAGTAAGTTTATGTTCTTTTCTTAATTCAAGTAATCTTTTAGATAATAATTCTAAATTAATATCTTTTCTTTCTTTTATTGTACTTTTATTACTTAATCCAAGTAAATAATCTAAACTGCAATTATAAAAATTAGCTAATTTATTTAAAATATCTAAAGGAATATCATTTATATTATTTTCCCATTTAGAATAAGTATTTCTTAAAACACCTAATTTATTAGCAATTTCTTGTTGAGTTAAATCATTATCTTCTCTTAATTTAATAAATCTAAAATTTGACATAATTTACATCTTCCTCTCAAAAATTTAAAAATATTATTGACTTTTGGGACTCTATGGTCTAAAATTAATGTTGAAGATAGCAAACTAATTTGCTATTTCATATCAACTCTAGGAGGTAATGGTTTAAATTGTCTTTTCACATAAAATTCAAAAGGTTCAACATCTAAAGCTTTAGAAAGTGCTTCCAGTTTTGCAAAAGATGGAGTATGATGTCCAAGTTCAAGTTGACTTATATAAGTAACACTTGTATCAGTCAATTCAGCTAATTTTTCTTGAGTGTATCCTCTTAGATGTCTAAAATGTTTCACATTATTTCCAAATATTTCATTTAATTTCAATCGTATCACCAACCTTTAATTATTATGATACGATTTTTAAACAGAATATTCCAATAAGTATCAGTGCAAAAGATTAAAATATTTTAAATAGATTAATAAATATAAGAAGGAGGAATAGTTATATGAATAATCAATTTATTAAAAAAGGTAAGAATTTTAAGATAATAGGTTTAATTTGTTTAGTTTTAGTCTTAACCATAGGAGGAGTCTATGCTCTTTGGACTTATTCCAAGACCTTAGGTGACCAAACTTTAATAAGTGGAGACATATTTTTAAAGTATACAGAAGGAGATACCATAAATATTAAAGAAGCAATGCCAAGTGTTACTTATAATCCAGATGAGTATTTTGAATTTACAGTAGAAGGAAAAAATAAGTATAAGAAAGATGTAGTTTTTGAAATTTTTCTTGATGAAGGAGACACTCCATCTGGAGAAGAAAACAAAAGTAGAACCGAAAGAATAAAACCAGAACTTCTTAAGTTTAGATTAGTTGAAGTAACAACAGATGAAGATGAAAATGAACAAGAAGAAGAACTAATCCAAGCAGGTTCATACAATGATTTAAATAAAAAAAGAATATGGGTAGATAGAGTAAAAGCAAATAC
>CANRDV010000013.1 GCA_947629475.1 uncultured Bacilli bacterium | reverse complement strand
ATAAATTTTGCTTTACAACCTCAGTTTTTAAATATTTTTGAACAAGGATTTGATGTTGATACAATTATTAAAAATATTTCCTTAAAATTACCTAATATAGATATTATTCCTAATGAAACCTTGATTTTCTTTGATGAAATGCAAGAATGCCCAAGTACAGCTACCTCACTTAAAGCATTTAATATGGACAAGCGATTTGATGTTATATGTTCAGGTTCACTGATGGGGATTAACTATAAACAAATAGAATCTAATAGTGTTGGTAATAAAATGGATTATACAATGCGTTCAATGGATTTTGAAGAATTTCTTTGGGCAAAAGGCTATAAGGATTCCCAGATAGAAGAAATATATTCCTATATGAAAGAATTAAAACCTTTACCTAAATTGATGTATGATGTGTTACTTGAAAATTTTAAAGAGTATATGATAGTAGGAGGAATGCCTAAGATTGTTAGTCTTTTTATTGAAAATAAAAATTATAGTGGTATTTTAAAAATGCAACAACAAATTCTCATTGATTATGAAGAAGATATAACAAAATATGCTAATGGTTTAGACCAAGCTAAAATATTAAGTGTTTATAGACAAATACCAGTATTTTTAGGAAAAGATAATAAAAAGTTTCAAATAAGTAAAATTAAAGAAGGAGCTAGAAATCGTGAGTATATTGGAGTTATAGATTGGTTAAAAAATGCTGGAATAATTAATATTAGTTATGATTTATCAAGGTTAAATTTACCATTAAAAGGAAATTATAACCCTGAAAATTATAGACTATATTTTGGAGATACTGGTTTACTTATATGCTCTTTAGATGAAGAAGCTCAAGATGATTTAAGAAACAATGAAAATTTTAATACTTATAAAGGTGCTATTTATGAAAACTTAATAGGAGATATGTTGGTAAAAGCAGGTTATGATTTATATTTTTATAGAAATGATAATAAAAGAATTGAAATGGATTTTTTTGTGAGAGATGTTAATTCATTAATTCCTGTAGAAGTAAAAGCAACGGATAATAGTACCCCATCACTTAATAAATTAATAGATAGTAATGCTTCTAGTGATATAAAATATGGAATTAAATTATGCAATAAAAATATTGGCTTTAATGGAAAATTCTATACTTTTCCCTATTTTATGACTTTTCTCCTTAAAAGATTTTTAAAAGAAAAATAAACTTATAATTGGAATAATTTCAAATAAATGCTTGATAAATAAGGAGTGGATAGGTTTTTAAATTTAAATGTTCGCAAAAAGTTCGCAAATAATAATAAAAGGGCAATTAGTCTCGCTGTTGCCTTTTTTCTAATAAATCAGGATTTTTTCCTGTAATTGTTGCTTTATAAGCATTAAAGTTTTTATTTTCTTTTTTTACAGATACTAAAGTATCAGCAGTTGAAACAATTCTTCCTTCTTTAGAATTACTTCTACTAAGGGAAACTTTAAGAAAATGATATCTTAAACTTGATTTAATAATAAACTCTTTTATATTAGGAGGTAAGTTTTCTAATTTCTTTAAATTATTAATATCAATATCCCTGAAATCTTTAGTAATTGCTCGAACTGGGAAGGGGTACATATGATGAATTATTCCATCAAGTATAATCTTAGCTTCATCTTGGTCACTAAAATATTCAGGAAACCAAGTAACGGCGTTAATAGCAGCTTCAATTGGATGGGTAAACCCATGTCTATTCCTAAGTTTCTTAGAAAGACCTGAATTTTGCCAAGGAAGTTCATATAAATCATGAAACATAGCAATTAAAATAACAAGTCTTAAATTTAAATTATATTTTGTTTGTTTCTTTTTAGCAATTTTATAAGCTTCAATTGCATCATTTAAAATATGACGTCCTAAACTAACTTTCGCATGATGGGGATAGATACCACTATCTAATCTCTTTTTAAACTCGGGATGATTAATAATCGGAGTAATGATACTTTTAAAAAATTCTTTATCTTCTTGAGTTAAGTTATTTTCATCTAAAAATTTATCTAAATCTTGTTCTAGCATTGTATATCACCAAATTCATTATAAAGGATAACTTAAGATTAATCAATTATTTTTAGGAAAGTAGTTGCAATTTTCTAAAAAAAATATATAATATTTATTAGTCGTTCGCATAGTACAATGGATAGTATGGTTCCCTCCGAAGGAACAGATGCAGGTTCGATTCCTGCTGTGAACACCATTTAAAAAAAATCCCTTCTTAGGGTTTTATTATGGAGGAGTGCATGAATTTTAGTAATGAAAAATATAAGATAGGTTTATATAATTTAATAAATAGTAAGATAGTTAATTTTCATAGTAAGTCTGATTGTTTTTATCTTTTAATTAATAATGTAGATAGTAAAGATTTAGATAATTTACTTAATTTAATGGTTGATTTTAGTGATTTACCTAAGGAAGAGTGTTATAAGTTACTTCAAAATCAAAAAATTCCTTATGCTTTAAAAGATAAATTCTTAAATTTAGCTTATAAATGTTTAGATTTAGGTAATCCGTTAGGAAATAATTTAGTTAATGGATTTAATACTAGTAATTATCTAGCTCATTCTTTAGAAGTTGCAAGATTATCGGAAACATTAGCTTCTAAGATGGGGTTAGATTCTGATAAAGCATTCCGAATGGGTCTTTTACATGACTATGGACGTAAATACGAACAAAACTTTAAACATGTAATAATTGGCTTTGAAAAACTATATGATTTAGGATACTTTGAAGAAGCAATTGGAGCTTTAACACACTCATATATCAATGGCAAAACCTATGCAATCTTTGAACCAATAACAAATAAACCAATTAAAAATGATATCTCTGAATTTTTAAGAAACTATGAATATACAGACTATGATAGAATATTAAACCTTGCTGATTTGATGGCATCTGCAAATGGTGTTTTAGAACCAAGATTAAGAATTAAAGATATTGAAACTAGAAGACAAATTTCTAAGGAACAAAAAGAATACTTTTTAAATGAAGTAGTTAAATTAATTAACTATACTTTAAAGAAAATAGGTGAAGAAGAAAATTTAGAAGACTTTAATGATGCAAGTTTAAAAATATATAAAAAAATAAAGTAAATCTCTTGAAGAATTCTCTTAATTTTGATAATATTAAAATAAGGAGAGTGTAAAGATGAATGAAGTATTAAGATTTAACTATAAAGGAACAGAGTTATATATATTTGAAGAAAATAATAAGTTTATTTATTTAAAACAACAAGATAATAATGTAAGTCAAGATTTAACAAGTGAAGAAAAAGAAGTTATGACTAAGGTTTTACTTCAGATAATGCCATCTCGTAATTTAAGTGATTTAGGTTATATTAAATATAATCAAAAGAAGTTTAGACATTTTTATGATTTAAGAACAGGTTTTCATGTTTTTTATGAAGGAGATAATTTTAAAACTCCTAATGATAAAGATTTATATAACTTAAATATGGTATTTAACTATGAAAATGATTATGTTTCTGCTTATAGGTATATGAGTCAAGATGATAAGAAAAAGAATACTATTAAAAGAATAGTTAGAATAGGTAGTTTAACTTTAGTTGTTTTAGTTAGTTTAACAGGTATTAAATTAGGAATTGAAAGACTTACAAAAGAAGAAGCTCTTGTTTTAAATTCGGGAGAGGTTGTTGAAGAGACATTTGCTGATTATGAAGCTAAACCTATTGTTCAATCCGAAATAAATCAAAATAATGTTGAAAATATTTCTAGAAGTATTCTTACTAACTCTAATTTAAATGAACCAGAAAAAAGATTATTCTTATCATCAACTAAATTTATTGAAGATATATCTCCTTATTTTAATACAGATAGATTATATAGTTTAAATCATTTTAAAATTAATTTTACAGATAAAGAAGGACCTGATAATGCTAGGGCAACTTGGCAAGATGTCTTTTTAGAAATGGTAGTTTATAATACAAAAGGTTTAGAAACAGCATCTGTTACAGACTTAACTCATGAATTTATTCATATCTTTAGTAATGTTTCTAACTTATCACTTGGAAATAGTTTATATGAAGCAATTACAACAACTTTAAATAATGAATATTTTGGTAATTATGATAAAAGTTATAACTGGTTAAATAGATTTGCTAAACCATTAATGGAGTTATTAGGACGAGATACTCTTTTAGCTTATTATGCGAACCCTAATCCCAATATTTTAACAACAGCTTTAATGGAAATAAATCCTGATTTTAATATGGCTTATCGCTTACTAAGTAATTTAGATACTTTTAATAATTTATGGAAAAATAGTTATGATGCTAATTTTCAAGAACAATATGGTGAATTAATGAATCAAGTAATAACAGAATTAAGTCAAACTTTAGAAGTTTATTATGATTCTAAATATACCAATAATGATGAATTTAATTTAATTTGTTTATATCATATTAATAAAGAAAGAGCTATTTTAGAAATTGCTACGAAGTCTAGTCTTAGTGATGAAACTATTGAAAATTTAAAAATGTATCCAGATACTGTTAGATTAGTTCAAGAAAATAAAATTTTTAATCAAGATGATAATGCAAGTATGATTATTAATTTTCCAGATACTTTACATGTTACAACCAATTATTATACAAAAGATGAATTATTGATGGGAATTGATGGAATAAAATATGATAGATTATGTGATATAGATTTACCTTTAACCGATAAAGGTTATATGAAAGTAAACTTTAGCGGTCATGCAGTTGACTACAAAGTACCAGGAAATTATCAAAAAGTTTCAAAAAATAGTAGATAAAAATTGAAAAAATGATATATTAAGTTTAGGAGGAAAGAAAATGGAAAAAGCGAAAGTATATTTTACAAAAGAAATAACACCTGATAGTGTTGTTAAGATGTATAAGTGTTTAAATAAGGAGTTAAAAGGTAAGGTTGCCGTTAAACTTCATTCAGGAGAAGAAGGAAATCAAAATTACCTAAGACCTGAGTTTGTAAAACCAATTGTTGATTATTTAAAAGCTACGGTTGTTGAATGTAATACAGCTTATGATGGAGAAAGGGATACAACGGAAAAACATCTTAAGTTAATGGAAAATCATGGATGGAGTAAGTATTTTAATGTTGATATCATGGATAGTAAAGAGGATATGGTTTTAGATATCCCAAATGGTAAAGTAATTAAAAAGAATTATGTTGGTAAAAATTTAGAAAACTATGACTCAATGCTTGTGTTATCACATTTTAAAGGACATCCCATGGGAGGATATGGTGGAGCATTAAAGCAATTATCAATTGGAGTTGCCTCAAGTCGGGGTAAAAGATATATCCATTGCTGTGGTAATGATGGGTCTTATGAAGATATGTTTAAAGCCAATCAACTTATGTTTTTAGAGTCAATGGCGGATGCTGCTAGTTCCGTTACTGATTATTTTAAGGATAATATTTTATATATTAATGTTATGTGCAATATGTCAGTTGACTGTGATTGCTGCAATGTTGCTGAAGACCCATGTATGAAAGATATTGGAATCCTTGCATCAACTGACCCCGTTGCAATTGACCAAGCTTGTATTGATTTAGTTAAAAATTCTGATGACCCAGGACGTGACCATTTACTTGAAAGAATTAATTCAAGACAAGGACTTCATACAATTGAAGCAGCCCTAGAACTTGGAATTGGAACAAGAGACTACGAACTTATCAATGTTGATTAAGTAGTCTTTTTTTTAATTTCCGAATATGCCTTAACAAGTATTTCTTCAATATCTTTCTTAGAGTTAGCTGGAGAAGTACTAGGTAAGGGAATGGCTTTAATATTAGTTTTTGGAAAAATATATTTTTGATATAAAGTATAAGCCTTCGTTCCCGTTGTAAAAATTGCTTCAATTTTAGAATTTTTTAAAATTTCACTTAAATCATTAGGAACAACATTTTTAATAGTCGAATCACTTGATGCTTCAATATCACATTCTTTAATAACATCAAATAAAGCTATCTTATGTTTTAATAAAAATTCTTTCTTATCTGTTATTTCTTCATTATAAACTTTAGCTAAAGTTTTCCAAAACCTATTTCTTGGGTGAGCATAGTAAAAATTTTCTTCTCTTGATTTAACTGATGGCATGCTTCCTAAAATTAAAACTTTGGAATTTTGATTATAAATAGGTTCTAAAGTATGATAAACTTTCATAAAATCACCAAGTTAAGTATAAACTTTTCTTTAAAAAGTGTCAACTTTTATGTAATTTTTGTGAAAATACTTGCATATAATTTGCAAGTATCATATAATTATTAATATCTGTGTTTAGGAAGGTGATTTAGATGCTTAAATTAGTCAATATTAAGAAAGATTATAATTTAAATGAAAAAGATGTTGTTCATGCTCTAAAGGGAGTTAGTATTAATTTTAGAGAAAGTGAATTTGTTTCTATCTTAGGTCCATCTGGATGTGGTAAGACAACGCTTTTAAATATTATTGGAGGTTTAGATAATTATACGGATGGAGACTTGATTATTAACAATAAATCAACTAAAAAGTTTAAAGATAGTGATTGGGATAGTTATAGAAATCATAAGATTGGGTTTGTTTTCCAAAGTTATAATTTAATTTCTCATCAAAGTGTGCTTGCTAATGTTGAACTTGCTTTAACACTATCTGGTGTAAGTAAAAAAGAAAGACGCAAAAGAGCAATTGAAGCGTTAGAAGAAGTTGGTTTACATGATCAAATTTACAAAAGACCAAATCAACTATCAGGTGGACAAATGCAAAGAGTTGCAATTGCAAGAGCCCTAGTTAATAATCCAGATATTATTTTAGCTGATGAACCAACAGGAGCCTTAGACTCTAAAACAAGTGTTCAAATAATGAATATCTTAAAAAATATTTCAAAAGATAAACTAATTATCATGGTTACTCATAATGAAGAATTAGCTGAAAGTTATTCAACAAGAGTAATTAAACTATTAGATGGAAGTATTATAAGTGATTCTAATCCTTATGATGAGGAGAAAGAAGATACAGGAGCCCTTAATAGTTCCAAAACTTCGATGAGTTTCTTAACCGCTTTATCTTTAAGTTTTAATAATTTATTAACCAAAAAAGGAAGAACTATTTTAACGAGCTTTGCTGGTTCAATTGGAATAATTGGAATTGCTTTAATTCTTTCTTTATCAAGTGGAGTTAATAATTATATTGATAAAGTTGAAGAAGATGCTTTATCAAGTTATCCTTTAACAGTTGAAAAAAATACAATTGATGTTTCAGAACTTATGAACTCTTTTATGGGAATAAGTGATAATAAAGAAAGTCATGAAAAAGATAAAATTTATTCTAATGATATCCTAGTTGATATGTTAAGTACAATGACTAAAGGTTTACAAACTAATAACTTAAAAGAATTTAAAACTTTTGTTGATAATAACCAAAGATTAAAAGACTTAACTTTAAATATTCAATATAAATATAATGTTAGTTTAAATATCTTTAAAGAAGACGGGGATAAAGTAATTCAAGTTAATCCAAGTAATATCTTTACATCAATGATGGGAGCAGGTGGAGAACAAAGTCAAAATATGGCAACGATCTCGGAAATGACGGGTTACCAAGTCTTCACCGAAATGCTTGATAATGATGAACTTCTAAAAAGACAATACGATTTACTTGCCGGTTCTTGGCCTAAAAATGAAAATGAAGTTGTTTTAATTGTGACGGAGGATAATGAAATAAGTGATTATATTTTATATACTTTAGGTATCAAAGACCAAGATGAACTTAAAGAGATTATGCAAAAGGTGCAAATGGGTAAGGAAGTTGAGACTAAGTCAAGTAGTTATACATATGATGATTTATTAAACTTAGAATATAAATTAGTTTTACCAACCGATATGTATAAAAAAGTAGGTAATGTTTATACTCCAATTCAAACGGAAGAAGATATAAAGAATGTTGTTTCTAAGGGAATAGATTTAAAAGTAGTTGGTATTATAAGAGGAAATGAAGAAGCAACTTCAACTTCTATAAATGGTAGTATTGGTTATAAATCTGAATTAATTAATAAAATGATTAATTTAATCAATGAAAGTGAAATTGTTAAAGAACAAAAAGCAAATCCTGATACTAATATCTTTACAGGTCAAGAGTTTGATGCTTTAAGTTCTTATGATAAAAACTTAGATACTTTAAATGTTTATGATTTTGAAAGTCCAAGTGGAATAGCTTTTTATGCTAAAGACTTTGATAGTAAAGAAGAAATAATTAATATAATTGATGATTATAATAAAAAAGAAAGAGATAATAATAGAGAAGAAAATGTTATTAGATATACTGATGTTGTTGGAACAATGATTGGAAGTGTTTCGTCAATTGTTAACACGATTAGTTATGTACTAATTGCCTTTGTTACCATATCTTTAATTGTATCTAGTATTATGATTGGTATTATTACTTATATAAGTGTAATTGAAAGAACTAAAGAAATTGGTATCTTAAGAGCCATTGGTGCTAGTAAAAAAGATGTTTCAAGAGTTTTCAATGCTGAAACAGTTATAATTGGTTTTTCAGCTGGTTTAATGGGAATTATCGTTACAGTCCTTCTTAATATTCCAATCAATATAGTTATTAAGAACATAACTGGTATAAGTGGAATTGCAAGTCTACCTATTATAGGTGCTATCATATTAATTATTATAAGTATTATCTTAACTTTAATTGCTGGTTTAATTCCAGCCAGAGTTGCAAGTAAGAAAGACCCAGTTGAAGCTTTAAGAGTTGAATAAAGAATCATTGTGGTTCTTTTTTTCTTTACGTAAACTACTAAATTTTAATTAGAAAACTATTGTATCTTATTTCTATTTATTATAAAATGTAGATAGTAAAGGATGATAGTTATGAAAGATAAAAGAGTTATTATAGTTATAATTGTAGTATTAACCTTAGTTTTAGGTTTTTCTGTATATTTTGTTTATACTAATATAAAACAATCTGATTTAATAACTACAGATACCTTGTTTTTATGTAAAGCTGATACAGAAGATTATGTTGGAAATACTGGTCATCTTGAATTAGTAAAAGCAAGTGAAGAAAAGCATGAAAAAGATGTTTGTAATGGAGAATTTACTGGTAAATATGTTTGTCAAAATGAATATTGTGGTTCTTCGATTGGAGGACAATGGATGACTGAGTATGCAGATTATGAAAAAGGAATTGTAAAAATTCGTGATGCAAGTGAAGAAGCATCATGGAAAAATAGTTTCTTATATGACTTTAAAAATAATAAAAAACTAACCGAAGATTTAGGCTTTTTAATGATAGTTTATAATAAAAATAAGAAAGATAAAACGTATTTCTTAGTTGAAAATAAAAATGAAGATTATGGAATAATTGATAATAATGGTAAAACTATAATTGATTTTAAATATGATGATGTTGGATTTAATATAACTTCACTTGAAAATAATTCAAGAGATATCTTACTTGAAAATAAAGGAATAATATTCTTAAGATTAAAAGATAAACTAGGGATATATGATTTAGAAGAAGAGAAATTAATCACCAAAATGAATTTAGATAAAATAGGTTATTATAGTTATGATGGAGAATATGTGACACCTTTATTAGATGAAGTATTTTCCCAAGTTGATAATTATAACTTAAATCAAATATATGTTGAAGAAGATAAAGTAGGTAAAATCATAAATTATAAAACAGGAGAAGTAGTAAAAACTTTAGATAAAACATATGACTTTGTATTACCTTTAGATGATGAATTAATTTTAGTATATGATAATAAGACAACGGATATTTTAGATAAAAATAATAAAAGTGTTTTAAAAGAAAAAATTCAAGGAGAAGCTAACTTTAATTGGACTTCTGGTGGTGACATTGAATTAAATGAGGATATTTTTAAAAATATAATTATTACTACTAAAGATAAAATTTATGAATTTAATATAGAAACTAGAAAATTAAGTGAAAAAACTAATAGTTTAATAACTAAGGATACTTTGTTTTTGTGTCCAGGCATAGAAGAAGATAGTAATGGAAATATTGGTCATCTTGAATTAGTAATGGCACTTGAAGGAAAGCAAGAAAGTGAAGTATGTAGTAATTATGTTGGTAAATATGAATGCCCAGATGGAAACTGTTATAGGTGTGATAATCTTGATTGTCGTTATTTAGTTGCTGGTCAATCATTTGTAAGTTATATAAATTCTAAAACAGGAATTGCTTCAATCTATGATACAAAAAGTGATGATTATAGTTCAAATTTATTCCTATATGATTT
Organism: uncultured Bacilli bacterium; assembly: GCA_947629475.1. Classification (GTDB taxonomy): domain Bacteria; phylum Bacillota_I; class Bacilli_A; order RF39; family UBA660; genus RUG591. The sequence continues at coordinate 23,627 of CANRDV010000013.1, read as the reverse complement.
TAAAAATAATAAAAAATTAACTTCGGAAATGGGATTTGGAATGGAAGTATATAGAGAAAATGATACAAGATATTTTTTTGTTAATCAGCATGAAGGTGAAGAATATAAAACTGGCTTAATTGATAGTTATGGTAAAACGATAATTCCTTTTGATAAATATGATGATATTGATATTTGTGAAGGATGTTCAGCACCAAGTGGATATGGAAGTATTATAAATAATGGGGTAGTAGCGGTTTTAAAAAATAAAAAGTATGGATTTGTTGATATTAAAACTGGCAAAGAATTAACTAAAATAGAGTTTGATTCTTATGGTTTTTCCAAAGGTGAAGAATCTAGTCCTTTAGGAATCTTTATTGATGAAGAAATAGCTAATCGTAAATTAAAATTAGTATATGTTATTTCAAATAATGAAGGAAAAATAATAAACTTTACAACAGGAGAAGTTATTAGAACTTTAGATAAAGTTTATAAATTTGCTTTTCCATTAACTGAAGAATTGGTTTTAGTAGTAGAAAATAAGAAAATAGATATTTTAGATAAAAATAATAAAAGTATTTTAAAAGAAAAATTAAACTATACCTTTGAATTAGACCTTTATTGGAATAATAAAGATAATTATAATTTTAATAATTATGATTTTAAGGAATATAGGATTATAATGAGAGATAGTTCAGGAATAACTACTTCTGAATATATATTTGATATAGAAAATAAAATTTTAAACAAATTTTAAAGAAATTATAAAAAAACACTTGAAAATTTATTTAAATATGATACAATTATATTAAGAAAAGCAAATATATAAATTATATTTTTGAAGTGCCTTGACAATTTAATAAAATAATTGTATAATATTTGTAATTCTTATAAAGAAGGTTTTAAGGTATATTTAAATAAAAATACCATAAAATAAAAAAAGAGATGTAACCTAATTTGCGCGTTAGGTGCAGTCTCCAAATGTTTTGGAAAGTAACACCAAAACTTCAAATATGAAGTTAGGTGTTATTTCTTTATAATAACAGCTATTGCCACAATTGTGAACAATATTACTGTTAATATCAAGAAAGTGAATACTAAGTATCCCATTTCTTTGATACAGATGATTTATCATAAAAATATGTAGTTCATCCATATAAAGCACCTCCTTTACTACATACTTGCTTAGTAAGAATATAAGCAGGACAATAGTAGTATTGAGGCTAACACCTAAACTTACTAGGTTACTTCTCTAAAATTAATTATATAACAATATAACATCTAAGTCAAGAATAATAAGTAAAAAATGTTAAAAAATATTTCATATGAGGTAAATCAAAAAAATAAAAAATATCCAAAAAACACTTGCAAAAAATTTTTAATGTGATATAATTATCTTAAGAAATATATCCTAATTTGGTCGGTTAGGTGTAGTCTTCAAATATTTTGAAAAATAATTGAAATTGTCACAATCGTGAACAATATCACTGTTAATATCAAGAAAGTAAATACTAAGTATTCCACCTTAATATTGAGAGACTTATTTTAAAACAAATATATAGTTTGCTCATCTCTAATTTCAAAACTATATATAATAAATGTGAGGTATAAATAATGAAATAGTTTGGAGGCTAATACCAAAACTTCAAATATGAAGTTAGGTGCTATTTCTTTAAAATGATTGCGATGTTATAACTTAGGTTATAACGGAATAGGGAAACTTTAAAAAAGTTTTCTTATTTTTTTAAATTTCTTTAGGAATTTTAATAGTTTAGTGATATAATAGTAATGTTTATAAAGGAGGTCTTTTTATGTTTGAAAGTTTAGGAGATAGATTACAAAAAGTTTTACATAAAGCAAGAGGGTATGGAAAAATTACAGAAGATAACATAAGTGAGATGGTTAAAGAAGTTAGAATTGCTTTACTTGAAGCTGATGTTAATTATAAAGTTGTTAAAGAATTTACGAATAAAGTTAGAGAAAAAGCCTTAGGAGAAGAAGTAGCAAGTAGCTTAAAACCTGGGGAAGTCTTTGTAAAAATTGTAAGTGATGAATTAACGGAGTTATTAGGTGGAGAAAGTAAAGATATTAATACTACTGGCAATCCTGCTGTTTTAATGCTAGTAGGACTTCAAGGAAGTGGTAAAACAACAACGATTGGAAAACTTGGAAATTTACTTAGAAAAAAATATCATAAGAAACCATTATTTGTTGCTTGTGATGTTTATCGTCCTGCGGCTATTGACCAATTAAAACAAATTGGAAAAGAACTTGGAATAGAAGTCTTTGAAAAAGGATTAAATAATCCAGTTGAAACCTCTAAAGAAGCAATTAACTATGCTAAAGAAAATGGTTATGATTATGTTTTAATTGATACTGCTGGACGTTTACATATTGATTCCATGTTAATGGATGAATTAGTTAACATTAAAGAAGTTGTTAATCCAGATGAAATAATGTTAGTAATTGATGCAATGATGGGACAAGATGCAATTAATGTTATAACTGGTTTTAATGAAGCAATCTCCCTAACTGGAGTTATATTAACCAAACTTGATGGAGATACCCGTGGTGGTGTTGCCTTATCGGTTAGACATTTAACCAACGTTCCAATTAAGTTCATGGGAACAAGTGAAAAAATGGATGGACTTGAAGAATTTGACCCTAAGAGAATGTCCGGAAGAATTTTAGGTATGGGTGATATCGTTTCTTTAGTTGAAAAAGCAACGGAAGCAATTGATGAAGAAGAAGCAACTAACTCTATTAAAAAACTTCAAAGAGGAAAATACGATTTAGAAGATTTCTTAAGTCAAATGAAACAAATTAAAAAATTAGGACCTTTAGAAAATCTAATTAAATTAATTCCCGGAGCAAGTAAAATGGGACTTAATAAAGTAAAAATTGACCCTAAACAAACAGCTCATATTGAAGCAATTATTTTATCCATGACTAAAGAAGAAAGAACTAATCCAAGTATTATAAAAGCAAGTAGAAAAACAAGAATTGCTAAGGGTTCAGGAACATCTGTCATGGAAGTTAACAAATTACTTGAACAATTTGAAAACTATAAAAAGATGATGAAAAGTGTCATGAATGGTAATATGAAACTACCATTTTAAGGGGGATGGGGATATATGGAAATAGAACTAAAAAACTTAGAAGTAAAAGTTGAAGATAAAAGTGTTTTAAAAGACTTCAATTTAAAAATTCATGAGGGAGAAATCCATGCCATCATGGGTCCCAATGGCGTTGGAAAATCAACTTTATCCAAAGTCATCATGGGGTATCCTAACTACAAAGTAGTAAATGGAGATATCTTAGTAGATGGAAATTCTATCTTAAATTTAGAAATAAATGAAAGAAGTAAACTCGGAATCTTCTTAGTTTATCAAAATCCTATTGCAATAGATGGAGTATCTTTTCGTGAAGTAATTAAAGCAAGCGTTGATAGTGGAAAAAGTTTATACGATTTTGTGAAAGACCTTGAAAGTAATGCTGATAAACTAGAAATGGATAAAAAAAATTTACATCGTGACTTTAACGTTGGTTTCTCAGGAGGCGAACGGAAGAAAAATGAAATTCTTTGGCTTCTTATGTTAAAACCAAAATTTATAATTCTTGATGAACTAGACTCAGGACTTGATGTTGATAGTTTAAAAGTTGTTACAGATACCCTAAATAAATACTTAGAAGAAAATCCTAAAACAAGTCTTATGATAATAACTCACTATACAAGAATACTTGACTACTTAAAACCTGAATTTGTACATATGGTTAAAGATGGTAAGATTATTCAAAGTGGTGATTTTAAACTAGCTAAATTAATTGAAAAATTTGGTTATAATCAGACATTTGATATAAATGAGGAAATTATAAATGAATAAAATATATATAGATACTACTAATTATGAATTAATAATAAAAGATAATGAAACTTACTTTTTAGAAAGTAATAAAGATATTATTAATTTAAATATTATAGTAGAAGAAAATATAAATAGTAAAGTTATCTATATGGTAAAAGATAGTAACATTAATTTAAGTTTAGAACTAAAAGAAAATAGTAATTTAACTATCAATACATTAGGAATAAATTCTGGTATATCTAGTTTAATTACGTTAGAAAAAAATACTAATTTAAGATTTATTGAAAGTATAATCTCTATGGTTGATACTATTAATAAAATAAAAATTAATCATTTAGGATGGTCTAGTAAATCTACTTATATTAATAATGGAATTAATTTAGGAAATAATAAATTTTATTTTGAAGTAGATGGAGTAATTACTAAAGATGCTAAAGAATCTTTCTTAGAAGAAGATAGTCTAATTATTAATATAGGGGATGGAGATAGTAAAATAATACCTAATTTAATTGTTGATAACCATGATGTAGTTGCTAATCATGCAGCCTTTATTGGTAATTTTAAAAATGAAGATATTTGGTATTTGGAGTCACGTGGTATATCTAAAGATGAGATTGAGAAGATATTAATAAATGCTACTTTACTTAAAGGAGTAGAAGAAAAAGATAACTTTATGAATTTTTTAGAAAATAATAAATGGAGGTGATAAAATGAATAGGGAAGATTTCTTGATGTTTGAAAACAATAAAGACTTAATTTACTTTGATAATGGAGCAACAACCTTTAAACCCAAAAAAGTTATCCACAAAATTGTGGATTATTATTCAAAGTATACAGCTAATGCTCACAGGGGAGACTATGATATTAGTTTAAAAGTTGACGATGAATATGAAAGTACAAGAGAAGTTGTTCGAAAATTTATAAATGCTAAAAGTACCTCGGAAATAATCTTCACGAAAGGCTCAACTGATAGTATGAACATGATAGTATTTGGTTTTATGAAATATTATCTAAAAAAAGATGATGAAGTTTTAATAACCAAAACCGAACATGCAAGTAACGTGTTACCTTGGTTTGAACTTGAAAAAGAAATAGGAATTGTTGTTAAGTTTATTCCTTTAACGAGTGATTATAAAGTAACTTTAGATAATTTAAAAAAAGTTGTAACACCTAAAACCAAAGTAATCTCTTTAGCCCATGTAACTAATGTAATAGGAGATATAAGACCAATTAAAGAAATAAGCGAGTATGCTCACTCAAATGATATCATGCTAGTTGTTGATGGAGCCCAAAGTGTACCCCATCTAAAAACAGATGTTAAAGACTTGGACATTGACTTCTTAGCCTTCTCAGCCCATAAAATGTTAGGTCCAACAGGAGTTGGAGTTTTATATGGAAAAAAAGAACTTCTTGAAGTTATGCATCCTTTAAACTTTGGAGGAGGAATGAATAGTTTCTTTGAAAGTACTAAAGAATTAGAATACAAAGAATTACCTTTAAGACTTGAAGCCGGAACCCAAAATATTGCAGGTGTTCTTGGACTTAAAGAAGCCATTTTGTACTTAGAAAATATAGGTATGGATAAAATCCATGAACACGAAGTAACCTTAAAAAAATATTTACTTGAAAAATTAAAAGACATTGATAACGTAGAAGTCTATAATCCTTTAAGTGAATCAGGAATCGTAATCTTTAACTTAAAAGATATATTTGCAGAAGACACCTCAAGATACTTAAACCATTACAATATCTGTGTTAGAGCAGGTAACCATTGTAGTAAAATGGTTAAAGATGAAATAGAAGTTAAAAACACTTGTCGAATTAGTCTATATTTATATAATACCAAAGAAGAAATTGACAAATTAGTTGAAGTTTTAAAAAATAGTAAAAATATATATGATATAATTTTATAATAGAATAGGAGTAATATGGATAATAATTTAAGAAGAGAAATAATCGTAGATAATGCAAGTAATCCTTTTCATAAAGAGACTAGGGGTGAAGATTTTATTAAAGCTAATACCCATAATGAATCTTGTATTGATAATATTAATCTTTATGTAAAAATTCAAGATGATAAAATAATCGATGCTTATTTTGATGGGGAAGCCTGTGCTATTACCACCAGTGCCACTAGTATTATGTTAAAAAATATAATTGGAAAAAGTGTTGATGATGCAAGAAAAATTATGATAGAATACTATAAAATGCTAAATGAAGAAAAGTATAATGAAGAAGAATTAGGAGAGTTAAATGCTTACTCAGATATCTCAAAACAAGTAAGCCGAAAAAAATGTGCTATCTTACCTTTCCAAACCTTAGAAAAAACTTTTAAAACTTATGAAAATATAAAATAGCAATAAGTTTAACCAACATTATTGCTATTTTCATCTTTAATTGAAAATAAAGTTTCTTTTACAAAAAGTGGTAAAAGTCTTTTTATTAACTCTTGATTATCAAATTCAACTAACTTATTATTATCTTTATTAAGTCTTAATATTTTAAAATCTTTATTATCATTATTATTAACAAAATAATAATAAATATCATCTTCATAAGTAGTTTTACTAGTTACAATATATTCTATATTATTATCTAAAGTAACTAAATCTTTAATATCTATATCCATATATTCCCCTTTCATTTATAAATAAATTATAATATAAATTTATATTATTGTAAATAATATTTTGAAAAATAATAAAATAGATTAATGATTGTTATTGATTAATCATAAAATTTATTGTATAATACTTATATCGTAGTGGAGGAATATTATGAAATTTTTGAAAAAAAATAAAGTTTTAATATTTGTTATTGTAATATTTTTAGGTTTAGTAGTTGTAGTTGCTGAGGTTAAAAATCTTTTAGTACCTGATGAAGGAAAAGCTGCTTATGGAAATAGACTTGATGGAATAGAAGACCATAAGATTAAAGACTATGTCTATGAAGATATGGAAGCTAAACTAAAAGAAGATACAAAAGTAGTTGCAGTTAGTCATAAATTACATGGTAAAATTATTAATTTAATTATAACAGTAAGTGATGATACTAGTATAGAAGATGCTAAAAAAATAGCTAATAGTACTATTCCTATGTTTTCAGATGATGATTTAAAATTTTATACTTTACAAGTTTATGTAAAAAAAGATAACGAAGAATTAAATAATTTTCCTATTATAGGATATAAAGGAACTGCTACTAAAGAATTAGTATTTACTAAAGATAGAGATATAGTTAAAGAAGAAGAGGAAAAGACTAATGAAGAATAAAAAAAAGTTAATCATATTTATATTAATAATTGCAGTTATAGTCTTTGTAGCTTTATTTTTCATTTATTATTATCGTGAATCTAGTTTACTTACATCAGATGATAAAAAATGGATAAGTGAAAATGGAACTAAAGTAATAGATATAGAAGTATTAAATGATGTTGCTGTTTATGGAATGGATGGAAAAGGAGTAATATTTAACTACTTAGATTATGTAAGTAAAGAAACTAATTTACAATTTAATAAAATACCTTATTTAAAAAATGAAAAAGTAAGTAATGATAATTATAAATTCGAGTTTATTGATGGTAGTACTAATTTAAAAACCAATCAATTATTAATATTTGAAGATAATTATGTTGCAGTATCTAAAGATAAAAGTTTAAAAATTAATCGAATAAGTGATTTTTCAGATTATACAATTGGAGTTTTAACAAAAGAAGAATCTAATATAAGTTATTATTTAAAAAGTGCTGATAATATAAAATATAATTCCTATAGTGATATGGAAGAATTATTTAAAGCATTAGATTCAGGAGAAGTTAAATTAATAATAGTTCCTAATATATTATCTTTAGAATATACAATAAGTAGTGATTCATATTACTTAAATTATTTCTTTACAGATATTACTAAAAAATTAGTTTTAACTCTTGATAATAAAAATACTAGTTTAAATAATATTTTAAAAAAATACTTTGATAGTTTTATGAATACTAAATATGTAGATGATTATAATAAATTATTGCTTGATTATTATATAGAAGAAAGAGAAATAAATGATAAAACAAGAGCAGATTTATTAAGTAAAACTTATGTTTATGGTTATGTAGAAAATGCTCCTTATGAAATAACTAAAACTTCGAAAATAGCAGGAATTGCAGCTGAATATATAAATAGATTAATTAGACTTACAGATATAGATTTTTCTTATAAAAAATATAATAGTATAGAAGAATTAAATAAAGCAATTAATCAAGGAGAAGTTGATGTTTACTTTGATTATATAGGTAATTCAAATAGTAAATATTTAAAAACAGTTTCTACTTTTATAGAAAATTATGTTGTTTTAGGAAGAACTTTAGATGATTATGTAATATCTTCATTTGAAGGATTAAAAGGTAGCAGTGTATATATGTTAGAAAATAATAAATACTTAGAAAATTATATTAAATCTGGAGCTATGGTTAATGTTAACTTAGTTGATGATATAAAAGCTTTAGTTAAAGAAGCTAAGAAAAATAAAGGATTAATTATATTAGATAAAGAAGTTTATACTTATTATCGAAATAAAGAATTAAAAGATTATGAAGTAATATATTCAGATATAATGAGTAGTGATTATTCATTTATGGTTAAAAGTGATAATAATTCTTTCTATACTTTATTTAACTATGTAATTAATACTAATTCTTATTATAAGTATAGAAATAGTGGTTTAAATAACTTAAATACTTCTATCTTTGAAAACTCTAGTTTTGAAGAAATGTATTTACTTATTTTAGGAATTATTCTAGCACCAATTTTAATAGCACTTGTTATATTTGCTTTAATTAAAAATAGACATAAATTAAAATTAGTTAGAAAAGAAGATAGAAAGAAATATACAGATATGTTAACATCACTTAAAAATAGAAATTATTTAAATTTACAAATAGATTCATGGAATTTAAATAAAGTTTATCCCCAAACTATTGTAGTAGTAGATTTAAATAGTTTAAAATACATAAATGATAATTATGGAAGAGAAAAAGGAGATAGTTTAATTATTAAAGCTGCTTCAATCTTAGTTAATACTCAACTTGAAAATACAGAAATTATAAGAAGTGATGGAACAGAATTTATAATTTACTTAGTAGGTTATAGTGAAGAACAAATAAATATTTATTTAAAGAAATTAAGAAAAGAATTAGCAGAATTACCATATGGATTTGGAGCTTCAGTTGGCTTTAGTATGATATTTGATAATATAAAAACAATAGATGATGCTATCAATGAAGCTATGATTGATATGCAAAGTGATAAAGAGAGTCTACGCTAATGAATAAATTTAAAAATTATCTTAAAAGAATAATAAAATTAATAAATAAAGAAGAAATGAATATTTTGCCGGGACATTTAGCCTTTAACATTGTGTTAATGGTAGTTCCGGTTTTCTCACTAATAGGTGTATTAGGTTCCAATCTTGATTTAACAAGTATTTTAGCATCCCTTAATACAAGTATACCTGATGCAGTTATGGATATAATGCTATCAGCAATTAATACTAAAAGTGGTAATTTTAACTTAATATTATTTATAATATTTAGTCTTTGGATTGCCTCAAGTGGTTCAAGAGCTATTATGTCAGCAAGTGATATGTTATTTAAAATAAAAGGAATTAAAGGTTTAAAAAGATATTTAAAATCTTTCTTAATGGTTTTATTTCTCTTTATCTTAATAGGTTTTATTATAATAGTACCTATATTCGGAGACTTTATTATTAATCTCTTAATAGATATATTTGGTAAAAGTCTATTTTTAACTAATTTATATCATATATTAAAATATCCAATCTCAATTATCTTAATGTTCTTTTTAATTAAAATATTATATATGATATCCTTAAGTATTAAGATTAATCCAAAATACTTTAACAATGGTTCTTGGTTTACAACAATATCTTGGTTTATCTTAACAAGAATTTATTCTTTCCATTTAAATAATTATAGTTCTTATAATCTTTATTATGGAAGTCTATCTAATATATTAATCTTACTTGTTTGGGTCTATTTACTATCTTATCTCTTTACAATTGGTTTAGCATTAAATGCTGATAACTATTTCTATAAAGAAAAGAAATAAAGTTTACATCTTTTTACATAAATTTTAAAATAACTACTTGATTATTTAGAAATTTATATATAAGTTAGAAAGTATGTGACTTCTCATGATAAATAAAAAATATATATTAAGACATAGTAAAGTAGTATATTAATACTAATCTTTATTGTGTCTTTTAATCTTTAAAAAACAAAAAAAGTAGGGAAGTTATCTCTACTTTTTAATATCCAATATAATTGGTAAGATAATAGGTTTACGTCCTGTTAGTTCCATTATGTAAGTAATTACATTTGCTTGGACAAAACTTTTTATATCTTGGAAAGTAATCATACTTTCTTTTAACTTATTAGTAATTAATAAACTAGATTTTATTTCTAACATTTTTATTAATTCTTCATTTTCATTTACTTGAATAAATCCTCTGGTTACAACAATTGGTTTACTTAATAACTTTCGATTTCTAATATCAATATTAGCAACTATTACTAAGATACCATCACTTGCCATGATTTTTCTATCTCTTACTACTTGAGTAGCAATCTCACCAGCACTTGAACCACCTATATAAATATCATCCATTTTTATCTTTTCACCGATTGTTATTTTACCTTTATTAAGTTCTAAAGTATCTCCATTATCTAAGATAAAAATATTTTCTTTAGAAACTCCACACATGTTAGCAATGTCAGCATGACTTTTTAACATTCTATATTCTCCATGAAATGGTAACATATATTTAGGCATTAGTAATCTTATCATTAACTTTAATTCTTCTTTATTAGCATGACCTGAGGTATGAATATTAGAATTAGTTGTATTAGTATAAACTTTAACACCTTGTAAATATAATTTATTAATAGTTCTTGAGATACTTAAACCATTTCCGGGAATAGGGGAAGATGAGAATATTACAACATCATCTGGTCTTAATTTAATATGTTTATGTTCAAGGTCTGCAATTCTTGATAAAGCAGCAAGAGGCTCTCCTTGACTTCCGGTACAAAGAATACAAACATCTTTTGGTTTTAAAGTATTGGCTTCTTCTGGGGAAATAAATAGTTCTTTATGATTTATATAACCACCTTTAATAGAAATATCAATGTTAGCTTCCATACTTCTTCCAAAGATACATATTTTTCTATTATGTTTATAACAAGTTTCAACTATATGTTTTAATCTATAAATATTAGATGCAAAGGTTGCAATGATAATTCTTGAATTTCTTTCATCATCAAAGATATCATTTAAAGCAGCATCTACTGATGATTCACTTCTTGATATTCCATCATTTAAAGCATTAGTTGAATCACTTATTAATAGATCAACCCCTTCTTCTCCAATTCTTGCCATTTTATGTAAATCAGCCATTGGACCAATTGGAGTAAAATCAAACTTAAAGTCTCCGGTTGTAACAACAACTCCATTTGGAGTTTTAACTCTTATTCCATGTGAATCCGGAATAGAGTGGGTTGTTCTAAAAAAGTCAACTTCAAAGTGTTTAAATTTAATAACATCATCACTTTTATAAGCAAATAAATTATCAAAACGAATATTCTTTTCATTTAATTTTAACTTGATAAGTTCCACTGCTTGATTAGGTGCATAGATATTTTTTACATCAATACTACTTAGTAAAACAGGAATAGCTCCGATATGGTCTTCATGACCATGTGTTATAAAAAGAGCTTTAATCTTACTTTCATTTTCATGTAAATAAGTATAATCAGGAATTGCATAGTCAATCCCTAACATTGTAAGTTCAGCAAATGAGATACCAGCATCAATAATGATAATTTCATCTTCATGCTCTAAGGCATACATATTTTTACCAATTTCACCTAATCCACCTAAAATAACAAATCGAGTTTTTGACTCTTTATTCATTAAAAAATAATCCTCCTTTCTTTTTAAGTTATAAGAACTAACTTTAACATTATACTATTTTTTTTTACTAAAGTAAAGAATTTCCTATTAAAATATATAAATTCGTGGTAAAATAAAGTTTAGTTAAAGGAAGTGATTAAATGCATGGTGTAATTGATAATGATACTATTAGAAAAATTCGAGAAAATGTTGATATAGTTGAAGTTATAGGTCGAGATATTACTTTAGAAAAAAAAGGTAAAAATTATTTTGGTCTTTGTCCTTTTCATAATGATAATAATCCTTCCTTAAGTGTTTCAAGAGAAAAACAAATTTATAAATGTTTTGTTTGTGGAGAAGCTGGTAATGTTTTTAATTTTTTAATGAAGTTTCATAATATAACTTTTAAAGATGCTGTTTCAAGTCTTGCTAAAGAAGTTGGAATTAGTGTTTTTGAAAATGTTCAAGTAAAACCAAATAAAAATAAAATATATTATGATATATATGATATAAGTAATAAGTTTTATCAAAATAATTTATTATCAAGTAGTGGTGCTAAAGCAAGAGAATATTTAGAAAATCGAAAATTAAGTATGGATATAGTAAAAGAGTTTCAAATAGGGCTTGCTTTAAAGGAAAGAGATAGTTTAACTAGACTATTAACTAAAAAAGGATATAGTTTAAAGTCTTTAGAAGAAGCAGGACTTGTAAATAGTGACCATGATATTTATGTTAATAGAATAATATTTCCTTTATTTAATATTAAAGGAGAAGTAAATAGTTTTTCTGGAAGAATATTTAATGGTGAGAATACTAATAAGTATTTAAACACTAAAGAAACTCCTATTTTTAAAAAGGGAGAAAGTATTTATAATTATGATAGAGCTAAAGAAGAAGTTAGAAAAGATAAATTTGTTATTTTAATGGAAGGTTTTATGGCTGTTATTAGAGCTTATACTATTGGAGTTAAGAATTGTATAGCAACAATGGGAACAGCCCTTACTACTGAACAAATTAATTTAATAAAAAGATTAACTAATAATGTTTATTTATGTTTAGATGGTGATAATGCTGGAATTAATGCAACGATTAATAATGGAAAGTTACTTGAAAATGCTAATTTAAATGTAAAAGTTATTCCTTTAAGTGATGGATTAGACCCTGATGATTATATTTTAAAATATGGTCAAGAAAAATTTATTTCTTTGATTAATAATGCTATTAATTATAATGATTTTAAAATAAAAATGTTAAAAAAAGGGGTTAATTTAAGTAGTGTAGAAGAGAAAAGTGAGTATGTAAATTCTGTTTTGAAAGAGATAAGTTTAGTTAAAGATGAAATAAAAAGAGAAATTATGTTAAAAAATCTTGCTAAAGAGACAGATATATGGTATAATACTTTGGAAAAAAAGTTAAAAGAACTACTGAAAAGTCAAGAGATAACTAAAGTTGATATAACTTTTAATAAGCCTATGAAGAAAAAGGATAAGTATGAGAAAGTTATGCAGTTAATTATCTACTATATGTTAGAAAATAAAGATATTATAACATTAGTTAGTAATAGTGGAGTTTATTTTCCTAATGATAATTATCGTATTTTAGCAAGAGAAATTGCTTATTTCTATGATAAATATGGTTATATTAATATTGCAGACTTTATGTCATATATAGAATCTCAATCTTCTATAAGTTCAGCTTTTAAAGAGATTATAAATCTTGATTTAGATAGTTCTGTTTCTAAAGAGGTTATCTTAGAATACTTAGATGTTATCAAGAAATATAATGTAACTTTAGAAATAAAAAGATTAGAAAAGTTAATAATGGAAGAATTAGACTTGGATGAACAGATTAAGATAAGTAACCAAATTAGAAAACTTAAAATGGGGAGTGAAAATAATGATAAGTGAAATTAAAACTTTTGAAGCAAGAAAAGAAGACCTTGTTAAATCAGGAAAAGAAAAGGGATATGTAACTTATGAACAACTAGCAGATGAATTAAAAGGACTTGAAATTGATGCAGAAGAATTAGATGAACTTTATAATGTTTTTATGGTTAATAACATTGAAGTTAAATCAGAAGAAGAAGTATCATCATTTGATGATAATAAAAGTGAAGGAATTGAATTAGAAACTCCTGAACAAATTCTTGAAGATTTTGAAACCTCTAAAGATATTAAAATAAATGACCCAGTTAGAATGTATTTAAAGGAAATTGGACGAATAAACTTACTTACAAGTGATGAAGAGTTTGAATATGCAAGACGAGCAACTGAAGGTGATGAGTATGCTAAGACGATGCTTGCTGAATCTAATTTACGTTTAGTTGTAAGTATTGCTAAGAAATATGTAGGTCGTGGAATGTTATTCTTAGACCTTATTCAAGAAGGTAATATGGGACTTATGAAAGCCGTTGATAAATTTGACCCTGATAAAGGTTATAAATTTTCAACTTATGCAACTTGGTGGATTAGACAAGCCATTACAAGAGCCATCGCAGACCAAGCCAGAACCATTAGAATACCTGTTCATATGGTTGAAACAATTAATAAATTAGCTAGAATCCAAAGACAATTAACGCAAGAATTAAATAGAGAACCTACTGATGAAGAAATTGCTAAAAAGTTAGGTATTCCAATTGATAAAGTAAGAGAAGTTTATAAAATAAGTCAAGACCCAGTTAGTCTTGAAACTCCAATTGGTGAAGAAGATGATTCACATTTAGGAGACTTTATTAAAGATGAACGAACAATGTCTCCAGAAGAATATACCGAAATTGGAATGTTAAAAGAAGAATTATCCGGAGTTTTATTAACTTTAACCGAAAGAGAAGAAAAAGTTTTAAGATTAAGATTTGGTCTTGATGATGGACAATGCAGAACTTTAGAAGAAGTTGGTCAAATATTTAATGTAACAAGAGAAAGAATAAGACAAATCGAAGCTAAAGCATTAAGAAAATTAAGACATCCAAGTAGGTCTAGGAAGTTAAAGGACTTCTTAACTGATTAATGATAAATTTAAGTAAAAGGCTACAATTAGTAGCCTCTTTTGTTCCAGATAATACTAATATCATTGATGTTGGATGTGACCATGCCCTACTTTCTATATATTTATATAAAACTTTAAAAAATGTTCAAGTAACTGCATCTGATATAAATCCTAATCCTTTAAAAATTGCTAAAGAAAATATCCAAAAATATAACTTAGATAAAAAAATTAAAGTAGTATTAAAAAATGGAATTGAAGATTTAGATAAAGAAATAGATACTATTATAATATCTGGTATGGGTGGTATTTTAATAAGTAAAATAATAGATAACAAAGATAATTTAAAAAATATAAAAAATATAATTTTATCTCCAAATAATGATTTTCCTTTAGTAAGAAAAACATTAGTTAACTTAGGTTATAAAATAGAAAAAGAACAATTAGTAATAGATAGTAAAAAAACATATTTAGTATTAAAAGCAATTAAAGGAGATAGTAAAAAGATAAATTATTTCTTTGGAACTTTAAAGAGTAATTCTTTAGAAACAATTTATTATTATACAAATATCTTAAATACTAATACCAATATTTTAAAAAAAATGCCTAAGAAATATTTAATTAAGAGATTAAAATTAAGGTATGAGAATAAAAAAATTAAAAAATTTTTACTAACTAGGAAAAAATAGTTAGTTTTTTTTGTCAAATTGTGTCAAATTAAAAATAGCCCAATTTCCAATTTTCTCTAAAAATACCCTTGAATTTACTAAAATTTCCCTAGGGCAAATTCCGAAATTGGACATATTTTCTCTTGAAATTTGTACTAATCTTGATAAAATTAAATTTGACAAAATAAAAACTCTTTGATATAGTTTAATTGTTCCTGCTAATTAGGAACAACGCATTAGGCTTTCATATTTTTACTCTTTACTTTAATTTTTTGTACTACTACAATTTAACCCTTATGGATAATATTAATATCTTAAAAATTTTTACCTAATAAACCCTTAAGCCTAATGCGTATTATTTTATTTATACTTGCCTTTTTAGAGTAATTGTTGTATTATATTAACTATGTTTGAAAGAAGAGATAGTTATGGATTATACTGATGCTTATAACAAAGGATTAAGTTTATTTGAAAATAGAGATTTTTATAATGCTAAGTCTTATTTTATGATATCTAAAGATAGTATTGAATATCGAAAAAAATCTTTAAATGCTTTAGCCCTAATTGAAATATATACATCTAATTATCAAAAAGCAAGAAATATTTTAAATACATATAAAGATGAATTATATTTTGAATATACTACTACTTATTCTTTTATTGAAAAAATAGAATTTAATTTAAATAAAGGTTTTGATATAATTTTAGATAGTTTTAAAAATATAGATAATCAAAATAAAAAGTTATCTTTTCTAGCAGATTTTTATATAGAATTAGGAGATTATAATAAAGCAAGATTAGTTTTAGAAACTTTATCTTTAACTTATAATTATGTATCTGCAACTATTAAATTAATTTATTTAGATATTATTGAAAGAGATTTTGTAAATGCTTTAAAGTTATTTAAAACAATTGAAGATTCTTTAGATAGTGATACTTATAATCAAATTAAATCACTTATTACTTATCATATAGGAACTATTCATGATACCAAAAAATTAAATAAACATACTTATTGTGTAAAAAGATTATTATTAGATGATGAAAGTATTTTAGTTAAACATATAAAAGTACGACATATAAATAAACATGATGAAACTGCAAGTTTTTTCTTAAAAAATACTGATATAATAAATTTAATAGATATTGTAAAATTAATGATTAAGGATTTAAATCCTAATTTTGATAGAAATGCTTTAATTTATAATATCAAATTTCCCCATTTAATTGGTTATAATATGCAAATACCAACTAATAGTATAAAAGTAGTTGTAGCTTTAGGAACTAATAAGATAATAACAATGTATCCTTGTATTTTATCTAATGAATTTAATTTAGAAGGATTAAAAGAAAGTAAAGAGTTAATGTTAAAGAGGGATTTAAAATGGAAGAATTAATTAAAGAAGGTAATTATTATATAGAAAATAAAGATTATAATAATGCTATTAAATGTTATTTAAAATGTTTAGAAATAAAAGATAATAGTTATATTAAATTAAAACTAAGTTATTTATATTTATTACTTAATGATTATGAAACTTCTTGTTATTACTTTATAAATAGTTATCAAATAGATTCTGATTATATTAATATAGATTATAATTTAGGATTATATTTATTTAGTATGTTAATTAATTTACCTGATGAATACTTAGATAGTGTTTTAAATATGACTATTGAAGATATTGAAATATTAGAAACTGATATAGGTTATCAAGATATAGAGTTTAGTAATAAGATTAGAAATTTATTATTAAATCAAAGTTTTACTTTAGTAAATGATTATATAACTTCAAACCCTGATTTTACATCTAATATATTTAATTTAATTATTAAAGAATTAGTTACTAAAATAATAAAATTTAAAAAAGAAGAAAATAAATATTTACGTAATTTAATAAAAAATCAATCTTATCAAGAGATTATTGATTATTTAGAAAATTCTCAAAAGGTAAGGAAATTAAATGAATATTTAGAATATTGCTTAAAATTAGTTAAGGAACTAATTAATTTAAAAGATAACTTAGAGTCAGTAGATAAAATTAATTTTAAAACTAATTCTGTATATAAAGCTATTGATTGTAAAGACTATGAAAGAGCATTACAATTAGAAAAGAATAATTGTTATAAAACTAAAGAAGATATAAATAGTGATATATTATATTTATTATTAAGTAAAATTGTTTTAGAACTTAAAGTTATTAAAATAATTAATGATGAAGATATATTTGATATTGATTTAGGAGAAATATTTGAAGATAATAATTCTAGTTTAGAAAATAATCTTGATTATGAGTTAGTTTTTTCAAATATAGTTAAGTATTTAAATGATAATGATTTATATCAATTATATAATGAAATAGATAAATTATTAAATAGTATTAATAAAGTAAATTATCGTTTTTTAATAATAGATTTAATTAAGTTAGGAGATTTAGATAAAGTTAAAGAACTTATAAAAAAGTTAACTTTAGATATTTATGAATTTAGTTTAGGAGAATATATTAATTATTTTTATAATAGTTTAGTAAATAAAAGATATAGTGAGACACATATTTATTTAGATATAATAAAAAATGCTTGGAGATTAGGATATGATTTTACAGAAGTTAATGTTTTAGAAAAAATATTAAATAGATATGATAGTAATATAGATAGTTCTTTAACTATAAAATTAAGTTTAACAAATAAAAATAATAAGTTATAAGAAAGAGGTAAGAATGATGTTAGAAGATAGATTATTTCTTTATTTACAAGAAATATATAATAATTTAATTGAGTTTTATATGTATATTAAAGAATATAAAAGTAATTATGTTTTAAGTAAGATGGGAGTAGATGGTTTTGAATCTAATTTAGTTATAAATAAAATGGGAGAAATATTTTTACCAGCAACATCTGATGGTATCTTTTATGGAAGTAAAGTTAAAAAGATAAAATAAAAAACACCTAAGGGTGTTATTTTCATTTGGTAGTCTGTACGGGGTTTGAACCCGTGGATGCCACCTTGAGAGGGTGGTGTGTTAACCGCTTCACCAACAGACCATTTCTTAAAAATGATATTAATAGTTTACCATAAAGTATTTATTTTGACAATATTTTTTTATTATTATTAAAAAAATTTTTTAGGTTATAATTTTATGTATCATAGTTACATTTAAAGTGTCTTTTTATGAAATATTTGTATTTTTTAGTTGACTTAAGTATATCATTGTTATATAATTAAATCATGGATATACTTAATTCGTTAGATGCTAATCCTTTATAATATAGACGCTTTTACCAACTTAGGACTTCATCCAAAAAATATATTACGAAGGAGGCGATGTGGAATGACAGGAAGAGAGTTATTTCTTAATGTTATCATCTTAGGTTTAATCATCATAATCGTTTTACTACTACTTAGGTAGTAAAAGGCACACTAACGATTTTGTCTATAGATTGTTAGTGTGCTGAAACCTTAATTTGGATTAGTACCTAACTCTTGACAATTAGGTATATCCTTTATTATTTTATGAAGTAACTCTTCATGTATACATATTATCATATTTTATTTTAAAAATCAAGTATATTTTCAAAATTCTTTCTTTAGATAAAAATGTTTAGATATTAAATAAGAAATTATTAATATAGCTATAGTGATAATAGGTAACAATAAGTAATTATAAGAAATAAAATTAAGAACATTATTTAGAAAATTAGTATCTAGATAATTAAATAAAGTTCCAATTATAAATGATAAACCAAATATTAAGATAAAGATAATAATTCTTGCTTTTTCAATTCCAAATTTAAATATAAAAGGGTATATAATAGCAAGAAAGATAACTGAGAACATAATGGTATAAAAGAAAGTAAAAATAGTTTCTTGATAATTAATGGTATTATTAATTATTCCAATTAAAAGTGAAGTTATAATTGTTACAAGAGTTGTTGCAATCATTAAAATAATAGTTGCTAGATATTTAGAGATTACTATATCACGTCTTCCATTAGGAAAACTAAAAGCAAAACTTTCAAACTTATTATAATTATCATAACTAAAAGTAGTAAACATTACTAAAACACTTATAAATGGGGGAATAAAAGATAAACTATCATTGCCGTTTAGTGCTAAAAAGATATAAAAGATAAAGATTATTATATATAATTTTAAAGTATTTCTTGACATTAATAAATCTTTTTTAATTAGACCTAACATTATTCATTACCTCCTTTAATCATTAAGACCATAAAGTCTTCTAAAGTTATTTTATCAACAACAACATCTTTATATTTTTTCTTTACTTTAGTTTTATTATTAACTAATACTTCATAGTTATATTTATTCTTTTTATATTTAATAATATCTGATTTATCTAACTTTTCAAATGTTTTTGAATCACACTTTAAAATACCATAGTTATCTAATATTTCGTTGTATTCTAGGTTAGAGACAATATTACCATTATCAATAAAGATTATTCTATCAGCAATATGTTCTAAATCGCTCGTGATATGGGTTGATAAAATAATTGAATGCTCTTCATCACAGATAAAGTTTTGAAATATTTCTAAAACCTCACTTCTAACAACAGGGTCTAAGCCACTTGTTGGTTCATCCAAGATAAGTAGTTTTGGATGATGGGATAGAGCAGTTGCTATTTCTAATTTTTTGAGCATTCCTTTTGAAAGTTCCTTTAAAATTTTGTCATTTGGAAGTTCAAACTCCTTTAAATATTTAAAAAATAAATTAGAATCCCATTTTTGATAAATACTTTTCATAATTGTATTAATATCTTTAACTTTTAAAATTTCAGGAAAAAAAGAATTATCAAGAACAACTCCAATATCTTCTTTTAAAGAATCTTTTTTATTATCTAGGTTAAAAATTTTAACTTCACCTTTATAGTTATTAATAATATTTAAAATACATTTAATCAAAGTTGTTTTCCCAGCTCCATTTTCTCCAATTAAACCAATAATTAAGCCACTTGGAATATCCAAATTAGCTTTTAAAGTAAATTCATCATACTTTTTTACTAAATTTTTAATTTCAATTACATTTTTCAATTTTCATCACTCCTATAAATAATATTTAATAATTCTTTCATTTCAGCTAAACTAATTTCAAAGTTTTTAGCAATTAAACTTGCTTTTAATAAGTAGTCTTCCATTTCTTTACAAGCATTTTCCTTAATTAATTCTTTATTCTTGGGTGCTATAAAAGTTCCTTTTCCTTGAACACTCATGATATATCCATCATTTTCTAATTCATCGTAAGCTTTCTTAATTGTCATGATACTTATTTTTAGGTCACTTGCCAGATTTCTAATCGAAGGAAGAGGTTCGTTTTCTTTTAATTCCTCATTCATGATATCTTCGATGATAGCATTTTTTATTTGTTCGTAGATAGGAATTGGACTACTATTACTAATAATAATTTTAATAATTCATCACCTCATATATACACTATATAACAGTATATAACATTTGTCAAGCAAATATGAAAAAAAACTCCAAAGAGTTTATTTAATTTCATTAAATTGATAGATTTTAGCTAAATGTCTTGAAGTTTCTAAGTCATTAACTAAAACTTTTAAATTGGCTTTATCACCTGATGCGTGAATTACATAATGTTTATTATCATGTTCTCCGATATAAAGAAGGACATGTCCTGATTGATATAAAAGTAATGGGGCTTTATTTTCAATAAGTTTTAATTTTTCTTCATTTGTTTTATCTTTAAGACTAGTAATTACTCCAACACTTTTATTTTGACTACTAGTATTTCTAGGAAACTCAATGCCAAAGGTTCTGTAAATATTAGAAACAAAACTTGAACAATCAACATTTTTATCAAGTCCACTCCAAGAGTAGGGAACACCTTCATACTTGAATGCTTCTATTATAACATTTCTTTTAGTATAAGGAAGATATCCAATATGGGCTTTATCTTTTTTTATATTAATTGTTTTTCTTACTGCTAAATTATTGGCACCTAAAACAGGAATACTTACTTGATAGAAATCACCAGAAGTTCCTAAATAAGGTAATTTAACACTCATATCTAAAATAATATCATCAATAGTTAGACTAGCATCTGTTATAACAATAAATTTTTCAGGTTTTAAGAAGAACTCTCTGGCCTCATCATTTAATAAAGCAATATTTTCTTTTAAAACCCAACCTACATAAGTAGGAGAAATAACAAAATACCATTTACTATCTTTACTTTCATGTAAAATCAAGACTCTTGTATTAACTAGTAATTCAGTTTCTTGTAACATATCAAAGTTTTCAAGATTAGGACTTTCAAAAAAGTTTATACTACTAGGAAAACTTCTTAAATTAGCTCTTTTAATTATAACGCCATCAGGAATACTTTCTAAATCTTTAACTTCATCAAGATTTCTATTATCAAGAATTACTTTAGTATCATTAGTTGTAATTTCTTTATCTTTATTATATTTTGGAAGACTTGGTAAATTATAAGTATCTATTAGTTTTAAAATTTCATTTCTGCTTATACTAGTAATAGCATCAAGATTATACATCGATTCACTTTTATTAAAGATAATTTCATTTAAATTACTTATTTCAAGTGGACTTTTTAAAACTTCATTATCTAAATCTTCTATATAAATTTTAGCATTATCAGGAATAACTTCTATATAACTATCTTCTTCTATAGTTTCTTTTTCTTTATTTAAATTATCATTTTTAACTTTAGTTTTGTTAGTATCTTTATTAATAGTAGTAATCACTAAGACAATTATAATTACTATCATTAAACTAAATACTCCAAATAACTTTTTTTTCATATACAACACCTACTACATTACTAGTATGAACTATTTTTTTAAAAATATCAAGAAAAATTTAAAATGAACCTTGTATTATTATTTTATTCTTGTATAATATTTAAACAAGGAGTTAAAAATGATAAATACATGTTTTAAAAGACTACTTTTAATCTATATAAATAAAAATTTAGAATTTAATTATTTAATAGATTCTTTAAAACAATCATATGGTATAAATTATATATCTAATGATATTATGAATTATATTAATGATAATATATTTTGTAATCAAGAGTTTATTAAAGTTATCTATAAAGAATGTCCTAGTTTATTTGAAAGGATATATAAGACTATTTTATCTTTAAAGGATAATCTTATTACTAAAGATTTATTAATAGATGTTAAGTCTATGTGGAATAAAGTAGATAAAGTATGGAGTAAGATTAAAGTTACTAAAGGTAATATTCCTATTGATTTAAATTTATTAAATAGGTATAAAAATTTTGAAGAAATATTTGCGTATGAAGGTAATAATTATAATGATAATGTAAAAATATGGAATACTAGTATAAAAGAATTAGAAGAAATAGATATTAATACTTTGACTTCAAATAATACTAAAACCCTTGCTAAAAAAATTTTCAAAAATTATAATTTAAAAAATATATTTAATAATAAAAATAATTTTATTTTAGTATCAAATAACGGAATAGAAGAAAGCATTAATAAAATATTTAATAGTAGTAAACAAAGAAGCCTATTAAAAGAACATTTATTAGTATTTTCAGAATTAGGAAATATTATTAATCATATAAAATTGGTTAGTCAAAGTAACGAAAATAAAAACAGAGATGAAATTTTTTATTGGAATTATTATTTTGATAATTTAGAAATAAACGGAATAAAATATAGTTTAGAAATTGAAGTTAGGTCTATGCATGATGGTACAAATCAGTATAGAGTTCAACGATTAGAAAAAAATCAATATCTCAACTCGGAACATCAGTAATAAATACTAACGCAGATCGAGCTTTCGAGACATTGATTTCTGATAATAATATATCATAATATGACTTTAATGTCAATAATTTGTTTAAATAATTGCTTATATATTTAACGATATAATAGAATAGAAAAAGCAGATATTCGGTCAACTCTTTCCAATGTGGACTAGGTTGATTTTGAAAAATCTGCTTTAAAAACAGGTTGGCTGGTCAGGGTCGCTAGCAAAATCGAGGCTAGAAACTTGCTGGCTTGTCAACAACCTGTTTTTTAGGCTTTTTACTAGAATACTAGTTAAAAGTTATTTTTAATAAGCAGGTTGATCAAATCAGGGTCGCTAGCAAAAACCGAGGCTAGAAACTTGCTGACTATCGCTCAACCTGTTTA
>CANRDV010000012.1 GCA_947629475.1 uncultured Bacilli bacterium | reverse complement strand
TTCTTGTCGCCCTCTTCCGGTAGCTCTAGCTTTGTCGCTTACTGGCATAATTCGGGCTATGTGTACACCTACTACACGAGTAGCAGCCGCGGCGTGCGCCCAAGTCTGTATCTAAAATCCACTGTTAACATAACGTCAGGAACAGGAGAAAAAGAAACACCATACGAGCTAGGATAGAGGTAAAAAGACTTTCGCATTGGCTACGGACAGTTTTGCTCAAACCCAACGATATCAAGGGCTTGCACCCAAAGAAGTACGTCCAGTGATATGCTAAAAATGTCAATTGCGATACCAAATATTTGATATAGCAAAAATATACTATGAAAACGAGAAAATTTTGGCACTCCCAAAATTCTCGTTTTAAAATTCAAAAAATGAATTAAGTAAGCGGACGTCAAACATCATAAAGTGTTAACATAACAGGAATCCTAATATAGAATGGAGAGTAAAAAGCAAGTTTAAAAAGAGTTATAAATGTTAATATAGAAACTGATAAAAATGTTAAAGTTAAAAACTGAGACTTTTTATCAGTTTTTTATAAAAATTAAGTTATTTAAAATTAGAAATAATAATAATATTTATTAATAAATAATTATAGAAAAATAAAAAAATATCAAAAAGTGTCAAGTATAAGTAAGATACATATTTTGTTGTAAATAAAGAGAATAATAATTTATGATACTTTTTTTGTTAGAAAATATAAGCAAAATTAAGATACAAAAAATGGAGTAAAAAAAGAGGTAAAAAATTAATTTGTAAAAGTTTTTGAAATGTTGCAATTGCAACAATACTAAATTCTAGAATTTGCTATAATGGACTTATCGTAAGAGGTAGGAGGATGTAAAATGAAAATAATTAAAAGAGATGGTAAATTTGTTGATTTTGAACCAGAAAAAATCGTAAATGCCATCGAAAAAGCGAATGCAGAAGTAGATGAAGAAGAAAGAGTATCCGATATTCAAATTAAGAATATCGTTAGATATATTGAGAAGTTAGGAAAGAAGAGAATATTAGTTGAAGATATTCAAGATATTATTGAAAAGAGAATTATGGCTCTTGGTAAATATGAACTTGCTAAGAAATATATTACTTATAGATATACAAGAGAATTAGTAAGAAAGAGTAATACAACTGATAGAACTATCAAAGAATTAATTGATGGTGAGTCAGAGTACTGGAATACTGAAAACTCTAATAAGAATGCAAAGATTGTTACAGTTCAAAGAGATTATCTTGCTGGTATTACTAGTTCTGATATTACAAGAAGATTCTTATTACCAGAAGATATCGTAGCAGCACATGATTCTGGAATTATTCATTTCCATGATGCTGATTACTTTGCTCAAAATGCACTTCATAATTGTGACCTTATTAATCTTGAAGATATGCTTCAAAATGGAACTAATATAAATGGAGTAATGATTGAAAAACCTCATAGATTTTTAACTGCTATGACAATTGCAACGCAATTAATTACAGCTGTTTCATCTAGTCAATATGGAGGATGTACAATATCATTAACTCACTTAGCACCATTTGTAAGAGATAGTTATAATATTTATTTAGAAAAGTATAAAAAACGTAAATTCAAAAAAGAAGAATGTGAGAAATATGCTAAAGAAGATTTAAGAAAAGAAATAATTGATGGAGTTCAAACATTCCAATATCAAATTAATTCAATGACTACAACTAATGGACAAGCACCATTCTTAAGTGTTAATATGTATCTTGGAGAAACCGAAGAATACAAAGAAGAACTTGCTATGATTATTGAAGAAGTATTAAATCAAAGAATTAAAGGTATGAAGAATGAAAAAGGTGTTTATATTACACCAGCTTTTCCTAAACTTTTATATGTTTTAGAGGAAGACAACATTCATAAAGATAGTAAGTATTATTATTTAACAGAACTTGCTGCTAAATGTACTGCTAAGAGAATGGTACCTGATTATATATCAGAGAAAGTAATGAAAGAATTAAAGAAAAATGAATATGGAGAAGGAGAATGTTATCCTTGTATGGGATGCCGTAGTTTCTTAACTCCAGATAGGTCTATTTCTTTAGGTAATATTGCTAAAGCTAAGAATTATGTAGAAGGAAAAGGTAAATATTATGGTAGATTTAATCAAGGTGTTGTAACTATTAATCTTCCTGATGTTGCATTATCTTCTGAAAAAGATATGGATAAATTCTATGAAATATTAGAAGAAAGACTAGAACTTTGTCATAGAGCATTAAAGATTAGACATGAAAGATTAAGCCATGCATTAAGTGATGTTGCTCCTATTTTATGGCAACATGGGGCTTTAGCAAGACTTGAGAAAGGTGAATCAATTCATGAACTTTTACATCATGGATATTCAACAATTTCTCTTGGATATGCTGGTTTATATGAATGTGTTAAATATATGACTGGACACTCTCATACAGATGGTGGTAAGGGGCATGACTTTGCAATCGATGTAATGGAGAGATTAAATGCCGCTTGCAAGAAGTGGAAAGAAGAAGAGGATATTGATTATTCAGTATATGGTACTCCAATTGAATCTACTACTTATAAGTTTGCTAAAAAATTAAAAGAGAGATTTGGTGTAATTAAAGGTATTACTGATAGAGATTATATTACTAATTCTTATCATGTACCTGTATTTGAAGAGATTGATGCTTTTGAGAAATTAAGACTTGAAAGTGAATTTCAAAAGTTATCACCAGGTGGAGCTATTTCTTATGTTGAAACTCCTAATTTACAAAATAATATTCCTGCAGTTCTTGAAATAATTAACTTTATTTATGACAACATTATGTATGCTGAACTTAATACGAAGAGTGATTATTGCCAAGCCTGTGGATATGATGGAGAAATCTTGCTTGATGATAATTTAGAATGGTATTGTCCAAATTGTGGCAATCGTGACCATGACACTTTAAATGTTGCAAGAAGAACTTGTGGTTATATTGGAACTAATTTCTGGAATAAAGGTAGAACTCAAGAAATTAAAGAAAGAGTTTTACATGTAGACAACAAAGTTGATGAATAGGATTTAGTTTATGCGTTATAATTTAATCAGAAAAATGGACATTGCCGATGGTCCAGGGGTTAGGGTTTCAATTTTTGTTCAAGGTTGCGAATTTCATTGTAAGAATTGTTTTAATAAAGAAACTTGGGATTTTTCTAAAGGTAAAGAGTTTACAGATTTAGTTATTGCAAGAATATTAGAACTTGCTGAACCAGAGTATATTCAAGGTTTATCCATTCTTGGAGGAGAACCTCTTCATCCAAAAAATATTGATGGAACAATTAAATTAGCTCGGGCTTTTAGAGAAAAATTTCCAGATAAAGATATTTGGATATGGACAGGTTTCCTTTATGAAAATATAGTTAATAAAGATATCTTAAACTATGTTGATGTAATAGTAGATGGACAATATCAAGAAGAGTTACATGATTTTAGACTAAAATATCGTGGTTCATCTAATCAAAGAGTTATAGATGTAAAGAAAAGTGTTAAGAAAAATAAGATTTGTTTAATAGATGAAGCAATGCAAATATCTTAGATTAGTATAGAAATATGCTAATCTTTTTATATGAAAGTTATCTAAACTCCAAAAAAATACGGAATATATTGATTTTTTTGGAGTTATGATGTATATTATATATAGGAGATGAAGAAATATGGAAAGAAAAGCAATGGCTGAATTAGTTAAATGGAAAGAAAAGAAAAATCGTAAACCCTTATTACTATATGGAGCAAGACAAGTTGGTAAAACTTATTTAGTAAAAGAATTTGCAAGTAAATATTTTAAAGATATTATTTATGTTAATTTTGAAACTAATAAAATAATTAGTAAGATGATTAATGAAAATATTACTCCAGAATATATAATTGAAAGTTTAGAAATAGCCTTTAATAAAAAGATTGATAAGGATAATACTTTAATATTTTTTGATGAAATACAGAGGAATACAAGAGCCTTAACATCATTAAAATATTTTCAAGAAGATGCTCCAGAATATTTTGTAATTGGAGCAGGTTCTTTACTTGGAGTTCATATTAATAAAAAAGATTTTTCTTTTCCTGTTGGTAAAGTTGAATTTTTAACAATTTATCCTTTAACTTTTGAAGAATTTTTGATGAATACTAATAATGAATTATTAATAGATAAAATAAAGAAATGTTATAATTCAAATAGTGCAATGCCAACTTTATTGCATGAAAAAGCTTTAGATTTATATCATGATTATTTAGCAATTGGAGGTATGCCTGAAGTTGTTAGAGAATATATCAATTCTAAGTCTTTAGTAGCAGCAATTGATTTTCAAAAAGCAATTATTGAATCTTATAAAAATGATATAACAAAATATAGTGAGCCTAATGATGCAACTAAAATACTTGCTACTTTTGATTCTATTCCAATTCAACTTGCTAAAGATAATAAAAAATTTCAATATAAATTAGTTCAAAAAGGTGGAACAAGTACTATATTTGGTAATTCAATTAATTGGTTAGTTAATGCTGGAGTTGTTAATATGTGTATAAAAACAAAAATTGGATTACCATTAAAAATGTATGAAGAATTAGAAGCTTTTAAACTTTATATGAATGATGTTGGCTTACTTACTAATTTAAGTGAATTTCCTCTTTATTTAATTAAAAATAGAGAAGCTGTTAATGAAGTTATGCTTGGTATGATAACTGAAAATTATGTTGCAAGTTCTCTTAAATTTAATGGTTTAAATTTAAATTATTGGAAGAATGAATTTGATAGTGAACTTGATTTTATCTTACAATCCGAAAAAGGTTTAATAATTCCATTAGAAGTAAAAACAAGTAATCATACAAAGTCTAAAAGTTTAAATAATTACATGAAAGAATATAAACCTAAATATGGAATTAGAATTTCTGAAAAGAATTTTGGATTTAAAAATAATATTAAATCTGTTCCTTTATATGCAGTATTTTGTATTAGTAAAAGTAATTTAGATGTATAGAAATTATCTAAAAAATGTGATTTAATTGTCTAAAAAATGTGATTTAATATTTACAAAAGTATTTTAATATGGTATTATTAATATGAAATTAAATTCCATGTAGATGGGGGAAAGAGGAACTGAGGTTTCTTTTTTCTTTTATAATCAACAAGTTATTGACAACTTTTTAGATATTAACGTTTAAAAGTGGTCGATAACTATTGGCTTTTAGTTAGATATATAATATAATTAAATTGGTGATTAGATGGAAAAATTATATAAAAGAGAAGATTATTTAAATAAGATAAGAGGTTTTTATAATGATACCATGATTAAAGTAATTACTGGTATTAGAAGATGTGGTAAGTCTTATTTCTTAAAAAATGTAATTGAAGAATTAAAAGATAAAGGTGTTAAGGATAAAGATATTATTTATATTGAATTAGATAGAAAAGAATATAAAGATATTGAGACACCTTCTGAATTAGAAAAAACAATTGATAGTATGATTAAAGATAATGATTTTAAATATTTATTCATTGATGAGGTTGAAAATGTAAAAGGATTTGAAATCTTAATTAATTCTTATCGAGAAACTAATAATTTTTCTATTTTCTTAACAGGTTCTAATTCTTATCTATTATCTGGAGAATTAGTTACTAAACTTACAGGTAGATATATTGAAATAGAAATGTTACCTCTTAACTTTTATGAATATGTTGATATGAAAAAATTTTTAGATAAAAAAGTTGATAATAATATTTATTTTGAGTTTGAAGAATTTATTCGAAATGGTGGATTTCCTGGTTCTTTAAAATATGATTCATATGAAGATAAATTATTATATACTAGAAATGTAATTGACCAAATATTTGATAAAGATATAAAAGAACATAAAAAGATTAAAGATAAATCTTTATTTGAAGTAATTGAAAAATTTGTAGTTAATAACTTTGGTAATATAATTTCAGTTGGAAGTATCTTTGATTATTTAATGAAAACTGAAAAAATAAATGTTGATAGAAGAACTATAAAAACATATATAGAATTATTAGAAAATGCTAAGATAATTTATCCTTGTGAATTATTTGATATTAAGTCTAAGAAAGTATTAGATAAATATAAAAAATATTATTTAGCTGACTTAAGTATTTATTTTGCTTTAAATACTGATAATAGAATTAATTATGGACCAGTTTTAGAAAATGTTTTATTTTCATACTTGAAGAGTAAAAATTATAGTTTAAGTGTTGGTAGAATAGGTAACTTAGAATGTGATTTTATAGCTAGAAGAGGAATAGATGAATATTTCTATATTCAAGTTACTAAGAATATAGATGATGAAAAAACAAAAGAAAGAGAATATAAACCTTTTTATACAATTAGAGAATTATATCCTAGATATTTATTTGTTTCAGATTTAATATTAAAGAGAAATATAGATGGCATTAATAATGTTAATATAGTAGATTTTATTTATAATAAAGAAGATTTAAAATAGGATAATCTTATTTGATAGAAAAGATAAAAAAATGAATAAAATTTACTTAAACCCTTATGTATCAAGGATTTCCTTATTTGATGGTTATTTGATAGATAGCAATAAATGTAGTAGATTTTAGTTATAATAAGAAAAATTTAAAATAGATAAAAGTTGCATTAGATAAATAGTTCTTGATATAAATGCTACAAAAAAGTATTGACAATTGTTATAAATTATTGTATTATTAATTTGTAAGAGATCTTCGGTATCCCGTGTGGACCGAAGACTTTTTTTCTTTATGAAAAAAACATTAATATTTCATAATTTATTCACAAAAGTCTGATAAGATTTTAAAGGAAAGGAAGAGATTATGTATATTTTAAAAAATGCTTGGATTTCAATTGTGAGAAATAAAGGAAGGAATATTTTAATTGGAATCATTATACTTATTATTGCTAGTTGTGCAACGATTACTTTAGCTATTAAAAATACAGCTAATGATTTAATTGATTCATATGTAAGTGCTTATGATAAGGAGGTTACAATTGGGTTTGACAGGAGTAGCATGATGAAAGACTTAGATATGGGAGACCCTAATGGCCGAGAAGAAGTAAAAGAAAGGTTTAATAGTATTGTTAATTTATCTTTAGATGATATTGAAAAGTATGCTGATAGTGATTATATAAATGATTATTATTATACTTATAGTATAGGTTTAAATGGTCAAAGTATTGAAAAAGCTGAAGCTGAAACCAATAATAATTTTGGAAGAAAAGATAAAATTAATAGTCAAACAGATTTTACTTTAACAGGTTATAGTAATATCGATGCTATGAGTGAGTTTATTGAAGGAACTTATGTAATGGAAGAAATTGCTGATAATGCCTGGGATATTGCCTTTGATGGGGACTATGTATTTATTAATTCAGAGTTAGCAAGTTATAATAACTTAAAGTTAAATGATAAAATAACTTTAGTAAGTGAAGATTCTAAAACTTATGAATTTCAGGTAATTGGAATCTTTAAAGAAAATGAAGATTCTGGTGAACCTAATATGTCAATGTTTTCTAACTCAGTTAATACAATTGTTACAAATACAGAATCTTTAGTTAAGATAACTAGTTCTAATACGAATGTTAAAGGAGATATTCATCCAACTTTTATAATTAATGATTATAATGATGTTGATAAACTTCAAACAGAATTTTATGAAAAAGGTTTAGATGAAAGTTATATTCTTGAAACTAATGAAGAGATTGCTAATGCAGGAGTTTCCAGTGTTAAGAATGTTAATTCATTTGCAACAACGTTTTTAGTTATTACTTTAATTATAGGTGGTGTTGTCTTATTTGTAATTAATATGATTAATATAAGGGAAAGAAAATATGAAATTGGAGTATTAAGAACAATTGGAGTTAGTAAGTTTAAATTAACTATGCAATTTGTTTCAGAACTTTTAATAGTTGCTTTAGTAAGTCTTTTAATAGGAATGGGAATTGGAACTGTATCAGCAAAAGGTGTTAGTAATTCACTACTTGCAAATGAGATTAGTAATAGTCAAAATAAAAGTGATGAGATAAATAAGAATTTTGGAAGAGGAGATCACGGGGATCTTGGAAAAGGAAGAGGATTTGCGGTCGTTCAAGCTTATGATTCAATTGATGCTGTTGTTGATATGAAAGTTTTACTTGAGTTATTAGGAGTAGGATTATCTTTAGTCCTAGTTAGTTCGATTGCATCTATTACAAGTATCCAAAGATTTTCACCACTTACTATATTGAAAGAGAGGTCATAATGAAAGATATATTACTTAGTGTTAAAAATGTTAGTTATCGTTATAGTGATGCCGAAGAAGATGAATATGCTTTAAGAGATGTTAGTTTTGAGTTTGAAAGTGGTAAGTTATATGCGATTAAAGGAAGAAGTGGAAGTGGTAAAACAACGCTTTTATCCTTAATTAGTGGACTTGAAAGATGCACGGATGGTGAAATAATTTTTGATAATAAGAATTTAAAAGATATTAATTTAGATAAATATCGAAGTAATGATATTGGAATAGTCTTTCAAAGTTATAATTTATTACCATTTATGAGTGCTTCTGAGAATATAATTTTATCAATGGATATCAATGGTAATAAAACTAAAAATAAAAAAGAACAAGCTATTAAATTAATGGAAAAAGTAGGGTTAAAATCTAGTTATGCGAATAGAAGAGTTTTAAGGCTATCCGGTGGCGAACAACAAAGAGTAGCCATTGCAAGAAGTCTTTCTTATAATCCTAAGATGATAATTGCTGATGAACCAACTGGTAACTTAGATAAGAAAACGGAAACGGAAATATTAGAAATATTTAAGAATCTTGCTCATGAAGAAAATAAATGTGTTATCATCGTTACTCATTCAGAGAATGTTTGTAAAATGGTTGATAAAGTTTATGATTTAGATAAAAAGAAATAGAAAATTCTAGCAACTAGCTAGGATTTTTTTGTTATGTTTTGACTTTATAATAACAATTTGGTACAATTATAGGGAGTGAGAAATAATATGGAAAAAATAATTAAAAATATTTTAATAGTTATAAGTTTAATTATTTATTGGTATTTATTATATATTGTTCATAAATGGTATTTCTTTGATAGTTCTTATTTAAGAGGAGTTATCTTGATAATACTAATTTGTTTAATGTTATTCTTTTATGGAATAATTGAAAATAATAATAAAACTTATAGAAATAATGTTTACTTATATATAATTTTATATTTTATACTTTTAATAAGTGTAACGTTTATTATAGGTCGAGATAAATTAAGATTTTATGATTGGTGGTATGGTGGTCAATATAAACTATTTCATACCATATCATCTCAGATTAAATATGCAACCTTTAAAACTTTCTTTAAGAATATTATTGGAAATAGTGTTATGTTAATACCTTTATCATTTTTATTAATGATTAAAGATAAAAAATATAATAATATTCTAAGACAAATGTTTATTATTTTACCAATTGTTATTTTAATAGAAATGTTACAAGCATTTACACATACAGGAATATTTGATATAGATGATATATTTTTAAATTATATAGGAACTTTAATATTTACTTTCTTAATTACAAGATTTCATTTAATTGATAAGATTAGAAAATTATTTTATAAAGATTATAAGATAAATATTAAAGTAAAAAAGATATTGTTTTATGTAAGTATATGTTTACTTATAATATTTGAAGTTATGATATTAGTAATAAGATAGGAGGAAAAATGGGGATATTTAATTTTTTAAAGAATAAGGAATTAGAGGAGTTAAAAGAAATGCCCCTTGAGTATTGGGAAGAAAATTCTTATATGATTGCACTTCCTGATAAGATTGAGGAGTGGACTCCTGAGTTAATAGTTTCAAGAATTAAAGAAATAAAAGGAGTAGAAGTTTTAGAAGATGAATATTTAGATAAAGAAAGGACAGTTAAAGTTAAATTAAAATATGATGATGGTATCTATGAAGTTGGAATAATGCCACATCCCTTTAATTTATATGAATTTTATTTAAATAATGTCTATTACTTTACAGAGGAAGAGAAAGAAAAAATTAGAAATACACATTTAGGAATGACTATTTATATGCATTATCTTGATGATAGTAAAAAGTCTTTTCATCTTCAATTAAAGTTAGCCGCTTCCGTTGTTCCGGATTTAGTAGGTTTAGTTGATGAAAGTGCTGAAAGAGTCTTACCAGCTAGATGGGTAAAACTGGCTGCGTCTTCTAAGATTACTCCAGGACCCAATGATATAGTAAATGTGCAAGTAGTTACCTTGAAAGATGAAGCGTGGATACATACGCATGGACTTTCAAGATGTGGTATTACAGAACTAGAAATTTTAAAGTCAGATAGAAGTAATATAGAAAATCATTGTAATTTACTTATGGCATATGCTAGTTATTTAATAGATAAAAAAGTAAATTCTAGTGAAACTTCTTCTTATATAGGTCTTCTTGCAAATCATAATCCAATTCTTGTAACTTGTAGGTCATGGACTATAGCCTTAAAAGAGTATAATAAATTAAAATTAGGTGACATTGAAGATAGAAGAAATGGTCATAATTCAAGAACAAGCCCAATCTTTATTTATAAAAATGAAGAGGATAGTAATAACAAAATAATTAGTAAAGTTTCAATTTATAATGACCTCTGGGGAAATAATCCGATTTATTTTGTAAGTAATGCTGAAACCGATAGAATGAGTAAACTTGCAAGAGAAAGATTTGATTATTTAAAGAAAGTTCCTCTTAATGAGGATACTATGATACTTGTAAAGATAGCTTTAAAAGTAAATGATGGTAAAGATTTAGAACATATTTGGTTTGAAGTTTTAGAGTTTAAAGATAATAAGTTTAAGGGTCGATTAACTCAAGAACCATATGGTATATGTAATATAAAAATGGGGGATGAAATATGGTTATCAAAAGAAGAAATAACTGATTGGGAAATTTATGCAACAAGATTTAAAATTAGCCCAGGAAATGTTTATTTATTGGAGGAAATTGAAAATGAAAGAAAATAAGAAAAGTAAAAAAATATTAATAGGAGTTGGAATAGGGATTGCTATTCTAATATATATGATTCCCTTTATTGCAATTATGGGAGGGGTTACTTATAGTATATTAAATCAAACAAAGTATGAAGAAAAAGATAATCAAATTATTGTTAATAAAGATAAAGTTATTATTAATGATATAACTTCTTACTATAATAGTGAAACTAAAGAATATATAATAAGTGGTTATATAAATAATTCAAAGAAGGATTATTCAATTTCTATTACTTTTGATGTATATGATTCTAATAACTATATAATTGGTCAAGCTTATGCAAACTTAGATATGAAAAAAGGAAATAGTTATAAGTTTAAAGCAGTTTATTTTGAAGACGATGCCAAGGAAGTTGTTAGATATAAATTAAATGATATAGAATTATATTAGAGTAAAAGTCCGCAAACTATTGACTGATGCGGATTTTTAGTTAAAAAACATAATAGACTTTTATTTCTTTATTTGATATAATGATATAGAAAGTAGGTAAAAATGGAAGAACAAGAGAATAAAAAAGGTAAGGTTAATGTTATATTAGTTGTTATTATAGTATTTTTATTAGGTTTAAATGGTTACTTAGGGTATGACAAGTTTTTTAACAATAAAAAGGAAAGTGTTCCAGAAAACAAAGAGCCAGTTTCTTCTGATGATGTTCCGGAAAACAAAGAACCAGTTCCTTCTGATGACGTTCCAGAAAATAAAGAACCAGTTTCTTTTGAAAGCTTAAAAATTTATGGTCGGAAAGAGAAAAACTACGATGGTAATATTAATACTTATATTTGTAAAGAACAAAGCAAGGATTGCAATGAAGTTATTACTACTATTAAAGCATCAGCAGATGATGCTGAAGTATTACAAGTTGGAGATTATGAATCTTCATATAATGAATCTACCTCTAGTGTTTTATTAGGAGATGGAAATGCTTATGTTATTTACTATGATAATGGAATAAATTATTATGATTTTAAAACTAAAAATGTAGTTAATTTAGAAGTAGGGGCTCCAAAAGATAAAATAAAAGAGTATATTGAATCTAAAAATTTAGTTTATAATTGTAAAAAAGATAGTTGTCTTTATTCTTACGTTGAACCTTATTATCATGGTGATACTGAGCATAAAGAGGAAAATTACTATTATAATTTAAAAACTGGTAAAAAATTATTTTCTGATTATAATAGACTAAGTAGATTAAATATAGATAATTCAGATGAAACCTCAGAAAGATACTTTACAGGAATAAAGAATGGAAAACTTTATTTATTAGATACAGAAACTGAAAAAGTTATAGTTGATAGAAAAAACGGAAGTAATCCAATGGAAATTGCTAGTTTTAAAGGAATAAAAAGTTGCAGTGATGGGGGAATGTCATTATTTGTTTCCTATTTAACAGAAGAAGCTAGCCTACCTTATAGTTATATTCTTTATGATAAAACTGGAAAAATTATATCAGAATTTGCTAAAGATGAGATTTATATTTCGGATTATTGTCAAAATGGTGCTGATATAACTGTTTATAAAAAAGATAGAGTTTATAATGAAAATGGAACTTTAAAATAAAAATATATAAGAGGTCACATTAAAATATTAGATAATTTAATATGTGACTTTTTTAGTCTTGATAATTTCTGTTATTTGTGCTATTCTGTAGATGGAGGTAAGAATATGTGTACAGCAATAACATATAAAACAAATGATCATTATTTTGGAAGAAATTTAGATTTAGAATACTCATACAATGAAACGGTTACAATTACACCTAGAAATTATGAGTTTAAATTTAGGAAGGTTCAGGGAGTTAAAAGTCATTATGCCATGATTGGTATGGCTTATGTTCAAGATGACTATCCACTTTATTATGATGCCATCAATGAGAAAGGATTAGGAATGGCTGGGTTAAACTTTCCAGGCAATGCTTTTTACAATGAAGTAAAAGAAGATAAAGATAATGTTGCACCTTTTGAATTTATTCCTTATATTTTATCATCATGTGGAACTATAGAAGAAGTTAAAGAAAAACTAAAAAACATTAATTTAGCAAATATTAACTATAGTGACACTTTACCAGTTTCTCCTTTACATTGGATAATAGCTGATAAAGAAAACTCAATTACAGTTGAAAGCGTTAAAGATGGTTTAAAAATATATGATAATCCTGTTGGAGTTTTAACAAATAATCCAACCTTTGATATTCATATGTTTAATTTAAACAATTATATGAATTTATCCGTAGAACAAGCAGTTAATAATTTCTCGAAAGATTTACAATTAGAACCCTACAGTAGAGGCATGGGAGCCATGGGTTTACCAGGTGATTTATCATCAGCATCAAGATTTGTCAAAGCTGTATTTACCAAGATTAACTCAAAATCAGGAGCAAATGAATCCGAAAGTATCAGTCAATTTTTCCATATCTTAGGTTCTGTTTATCAACAAAGAGGTTGTGTTCATATGGGGGAAGGTAAATATGAAATAACTATTTATAGTTCATGTTCAAATCAAGATAAAGGAATTTATTACTATACCACTTATGAAAATAGTCAAATTACAGGAATTGATATGCATAAAGAAGATTTAGATTCTTCTAAGTTAATTAGTTATAACTTAATTGAAGGACAACAAATAAAAATGCAAAACTAAGTTTGCTTTAAAAGCAGACTTTTTAAATAGGAGCATGTATGGATATAGAAAAAGAAGTATTTAAAAGATGTACAATTTTATATGATAAGTTAATACCTTTTGGATTTACAAAAGAAAATAATGTTTATCTAATAGAGAAAAATATTCTTGAAGATAATTTTTTAATTAGAGTTTATATTACTTCAGATGGTATGGTTAGAGGAATGGTTATTGATTTAGCCTTTGGAGATGAATATGCAGGTTTTAGAATTAATAATCAAAAAGGACAATTTGTTGGTAAAATCAGGGATGAGTTTACACATTTTCTTGAAGAAATAAGGGATAATTGTACTATGAAAACAAATTTCATGACGAATCAAGCCAATAGAATAACAAATTTAATTGAAAAAGAATATGGAGATAAACCCGAATTTCTTTGGGAAGGGGAGTCGCATGGAGTATTTAGAAATAAGGATAATCTTAAGTGGTATGGAATTATCATGAATATAAATAAGAATAAACTTGATAAAGAAGATAAGGATGTTGAAATATTAAATGTTAAATTAGATGAAGAAAAAGTTCAAGAACTTTTAAAAAGACCAGGATTCTATAAGGCTTATCATATGAATAAAGAAAAATGGATAACAATTATTCTTGATGATACAATTAAGGATGAAGAAATAATGTCTTATATAAAAGAAAGTTATCAATTTACAAGTAAACCAAGCGAATGGATAATTCCTGCTAATCCTACTTTCTGTGATACTTTTAGTTTCTTTAAAGATAAAGATACGATTATGTGGAAACAATCTAATAATGTTAAAGTAGGTGATATTGTCTATCTTTATATCGGAGCGCCTTATTCTTCGATTATCTACAAATGTCAAGTTATAGAAACAGATATTCCTTATAACTATGAAGATAAAAACTTAGTAATGAAGAAAGTTATGAAGATTAAGTTATTGAAACAATATGAAAGTGGAAAATACTCTATTTCTTTAATGAAAGAGTATGGAGTTAAAGCTGTAAGAGGACCAAGAAGAATGCCTGAAGATTTAAGAAAACAAATAAAAGATTAAAAAAATAAAAAAAGTTTTCAAATGTAACTTAGTAGTAACCTTATATGTCGTATAATTAAATTGTGAAAAGGAGGAACTTTTGTATGGAAATATTAAAAGTTGAAAATTTAACCAAAATATATGGAAAAGATACGACTAAGGTAGTAGCTCTTGATAATGTATCTTTTAGTGTCGAGAAAGGTGAGTTTGTTGCTATAGTTGGAGCATCTGGGTCTGGTAAGTCAACCCTTTTACATTTAATTGGAGGAGTAGATAGACCAACATCTGGTAAAGTTTATATAGATGGTCACGATATCTTTCAACTTGATGATGATAAACTTGCTATTTTTAGAAGAAGACAGGTAGGACTTATTTATCAGTTTTATAACTTAATTCCAATTTTAAATGTTGTTGAAAATATTACGTTGCCTTTATCTCTTGATAATCGAGAAGTTGATAAAGAAACTTTAAAAGAATTATTAGAGTTACTTGGTTTAGAAAATAGAAAAAATCATCTACCAAATGAACTTTCCGGAGGACAACAACAAAGGACAAGTATTGGAAGAGCCTTAATTACTAATCCAACGATTGTCCTTGCTGATGAACCAACAGGAAATCTCGACTCTAAAGCAAGTGATGAAATTGTAAGATTACTTAAAAAAACTAACAAAGAATTAAAACAAACAATTGTTATGATTACCCATAATATGGAAATTGCTAAAGAAGCCGATAGGATAATAAAACTTGAAGATGGTAAGATAGTTGGTGACTTTGAATGAATCTTTTAAATAAATTAACAATTAAAAATCTTAAGTTAAATAAAAAAAGAACAATTGTAACAATTATTGGAATTATGTTATCAACGGCTCTTATCTGTGCTGTTGCCTCAATTTATGTTAGTTTTATTAATTCGGTTATTAACTATGAAAAAAGAGAACAAGGTAATTTTCATGTTGCTTTTTACAATGTTCCAGGTAATGATATCAAGAATTTTCAAAATAATCGTTTAATTTCAGATATTTATGTAACAAAAGATATAGGATATGCTAAGCTAAATACTAAAAATGATTATAAACCTTATGCTTTTATTAAAGGTTTTAATGCATCATCCTTAAAAAATCTAGCCATTAATTTAACCGAAGGAAGATTACCCGAGAAAGATTATGAAATAGTAATACCTACCCATTTAGAAACAAATGGTAGAGTTAAGTATAAGGTAGGCGATGTAATAACTTTAAATGTTGGTAAGAGAGTTACAAGTGATGGGTATGAATTAGACCAAAGTAATCCATATTATCCTGATGATATAATTGAAGAGGTTGATGGAGAAGATACTACATTACAAAATAAATCTCATGAAAAAATAGTTGATACAGTTACTAAAACTTATAGAATAGTTGGTAAAATTAATCGACCATCATCAAGAATTGAAAGTTATTCAGCACCAGGTTATACTTTTATTACTTATATTGATAATATAAATACTCAAGAGAAAGTTGACTTATATGTTAGATATAAAAAAGAGGGTTTAAAAAATATCTATCAAACAACTGCTAATATCTTAGGACTTAAAGAAAGTGAATTTTATCAAGGATTTTATAATCCAAATTCCTTTCCCGATTCTGCATCTAGTTATCAAAATAGTAAATATCAAGTAAATATAAATGATTATTTAGTAGGACTTGAAACAAACCCAATTGCATCAAGTGAAATAGAAGGTTTAGGAATTGTTGTTATAATAGTTATTCTAATTATTATCTTTACATCCGTCTTTTGTATTAAGAATAGCTTTGATATTTCAATTACTGAGAAGATAAAACAATATGGAATGCTAAGAAGTATCGGAGCAACTAAAAAACAAATTAAGAAAAATGTTTTCTATGAAGCAACTATTTTAGGATTAATTGGAATACCTTTAGGAATACTGGCTGGTCATATAGCAACTATTATTTTGATTATGATTAGTAACTATTACTTAAAAAGTATGGTTGATTTAAATCTTAATTTCTCATTTTCCATTATGGCCTTGATAATATCTATTATTCTTGGAATTGTAACTATTTATGCATCAGCTTTTAGAAGTGCTAAAAAAGCATCTAAAATATCACCAATTGACTCAATTAGAAATAGTGCTGCTATTAAAATCAAAGCAAATAGTGTTAAAGCTCCAAAATTCATTAAGAAAATATTTGGAGTCGGAGGAGAAATATCTTATAAAAATTTAAAAAGAAACAAGAAGAAATATCGAACGACTGTTATCTCGATTATTGTCTCCGTTGCAACTTTCATTGCCTTATCAAGTTTCATGAGTATGGCGATGTCTAGTGTTTCAGATGAACTTAAAATATCAGATTATACTTTAATGCTTTATTCTTATGATTTTACAGGGGACGGATATAAGGAACTACTTCCAGCAACAACTCTTGATAATATAGATAATTATTCAGTTATAAGTACGGACTCTTATAGAATCAAAAATGCTAAATATAATAAAGAATATGTAAAATTTTATAACTTAAATACTGAGGCAGATACAGATGCTTATATAAATTTAGTTACCTTAGGAGACTATCAATATCAAAAATATCTAAAAGAATTAGGTCTTAAACTAGATGATATATCTGATAAGGCAATTCTAATGGATTATAATCAAGAGTCTAGGTTAAAAGATAAAGTAATTGAAGAATATGAATATAAATATATGCAAGAGTTTAACTATAAAATAGGTGATAAAATAAGTGGAATTTCCGGACGAACAGGTGAAACTTCAACTCTTGAAATAGGATACATTACAGATATTAAACCATTTGGTTTAAAAAATAATAACAATAATCTTTTAATTGTAAGTGATAAAGTCTTTGATAAACTTACCAAAAGAAATACTATTCAAATATATTTTAAATCAAGTAATACTAATAAACTTCAAGATGATATAGAAGATGCGTTAATTGATGTTGATATTAATTATAGTCTTAGTAACATTGAAGAAGATGTTAAAACGATGCAAAACTTATTTACTTTAGTTGGAATATTCTTATATGGTTTTATAATAGTTATTTCTTTAATTGGTATAACGAATATCTTTAATACAATTACAACTAATATGAGTCTTAGGAGAGGAGAATTTGCTATGCTTAAGTCAATTGGTATGACGAGATTAGAATTTAACCATATGATTAGATTAGAAAGTTTATTCATGGGACTTAAATCTTTATTATTTGGAATACCGATAGGAACAATTCTTTCATATCTAATTTATTTCTTCTTAAGAAGAGAAGAAGAAATATTCTTTACTCCACCTTATCTTGCTATCTTAATTGCAATTCTAGTTGTTTTCCTTCTAATATCTTTAATCATGAAATATTCAATTAACAAGATAAATAAACAAAACACCATTGAAACAATTAGAAATGAAAACATTTAAACTAAGGGCCATAGCCCTTTTTGTATGATA
The DNA here is from genome assembly GCA_947629475.1 of uncultured Bacilli bacterium. Taxonomy (GTDB): domain Bacteria; phylum Bacillota_I; class Bacilli_A; order RF39; family UBA660; genus RUG591. Next base: position 15,853 of record CANRDV010000012.1, on the reverse strand, counting down.
TAATAGATTAAGAAAGGGAATAGATATGATATTATTAATTGAAGATAATGAAAGTATTATAAAAGGATTAACTTATAGTTTAGAAAAGAATAATTATAAACTAGTTTCTAAAACAAATATTAAAGATACTAAAGAATACTTAAAAGAACCAAGAGAAATAGATTTAATTATACTAGATATTACTTTAAATGATGGAGATGGTGTTAGTTTATATAAAGATACTATTAAAGAATTAAATATTCCAACTATCTTTCTAACAGCTGATGACACGGAAGATATGATTGTTAATTGTCTTGAATTTGGAGCAGAAGACTATATTACAAAACCATTTTCGACAAAAGAGTTACTAGCAAGAATTAAAAGAATCTTACTTCGAAATCAAAAAACAAGTGTTATTAAAGTTAAAGATATAACTTATGATTTAGATAAATTAATAATAAAAAAGAATAATACTATAATTGAACTTACCCCTTTGGAGTTAAAACTTATTAATTTATTATTTCTAAATTTAAATAAAGTAGTTAATAGAAATACTATCTTAGATAAAATATGGGAATGGACTGGTAACTTTGTTGATTCCCATACCGTAACGGTGTATTTTAATCGAATAAGGGAGAAATTAGATACGGATATTATTAAAACAATTAAAGGAATGGGGTATATGATTGATGAAGAATAAAATTAATTTACATAAGTATTTAGCTAAAACTTTAATCTTAGTTTTAATTTTAACAAGTATCTTTCTAATCTTAAATATATATGAATATAATACTTATAAAAAGAACTTTAATAAAAAATTAGATTCTCTTGTTAATGTAATTGTCAGTAAATATAATATAGATAGCAATGATATAATTGAACTATTAAATAGTAAAGATAATAAAGAAGATATCTTAAAAAGGTATGGAATAGATATAGAAACAACAGATATTCTTAAAGAAAATAAAAAAGTTAATCAGATATTTATAACGTTAAATATTTTGTTTTTAATAATAAGTTTTAGTTTATTAGTAAGAATATTTATTAAATATAATAAGAAAAAAGAAGAAGATATTAAAGAAATTACTAATACTTTAAATAATATAAATAAAGGGCATTATGAAATAGAATTAGATTCTTTAAGTGAAGATGAATTATCTATTTTAAAGATGGAATTATATAAAACAACCATTAAGTTAAAAGAAATGGCTTTAAATTCTAAGGAAGATAAATTGAATTTGAAGAAGTCTTTAGAAGATATCTCCCATCAATTAAAAACACCACTTACTAGTATTTTAATTATTTTGGATAATTTAATCGATAATCCAGATATGGAAAAAGATGTAAGAGATGATTTTATCAGAGATATAAAGTTAGAAACTAGTAATATTAATTTTTTAATTCAAGCTCTTTTAAAGTTATCAAGATTTGATGCAAATACAATTAAATTTATTAAAGAAAATGTTAGTATTAAAGAGTTACTAGATAAATCTCTTCGAAATGTTTCTACTTTATGTGATTTAAGAAATATTAAGATTGAAGTTAAAGGAAATATAAATAGTAAGATAAAATGTGATTTAATGTGGCAAGTGGAAGCCCTTACTAATATTATAAAAAATTCGATTGAACATTCAAATGACAATAGTAAGATAGAAATTATCGCCTCAGAAAATAAGATTTATAAAAGTATTACGATAAGAGATTATGGAGAAGGAATTAAGGAAAAAGACTTAAAACATATCTTTGAAAGATTTTATAAGGGAGAAAATAGTAAAAGTGATAGTATTGGAATAGGGTTATCCCTTGCTAAGACAATCATAAATCAAGATAATGGAGAAATTAAAGTTGAAAGTAATAACAATGGAACTAAATTTATAATTAAGTATTTTTTGTAAAATAATTGTCAAATTAAAGATATTTATTACTATTTAATATAGTTATGTGATAAAATTAATAAGGCTAAAGGAGTAATTATGATATTATTAATTATACATTATATATTGTTCAGTATAATATTTATATATGGTTTATATTTTGCTGTTTTAGGATTTTTAGGAGTAATAAAGAAAAATAAAAATATAGAAATTTCTAGTAAGAAAAAGAATTATTTTGCTATCTTGATACCAGCTCGGAATGAAGAAAAAGTTATAGGTAATTTAATAGATAGTTTAAATAATCTTGATTATCCAAAAGATAAATATCAAGTTTATGTAATACCAAATAATTGTTCTGATAATACTAAGAGTGTTGCAATTAAACATGGAGCTAGGATAATAGATTGTGATATTAAAACGAGAACTAAAGGTGATGTGTTAAAATATGCATTTCAAAAATTAAAAAATAAAAAAATTGATGCATATTTAATATTTGATGCAGATAATGTTGTTTCAAAAGACTTTTTAATACATGCTAATAACTATTTAGAAATGGGATACAAGGTTGGACAAGGATTTCGGGATGCCAAGAACCCAAGTGATAACTGGATAAGTGGAAGTTATTCAATTTTCTATTTAATTCAAAATGTCTTTTTTAATCATTCCAGAATAAATTTAAATGCTTCTTCATCTCTTAATGGAACTGGGTTAATGATAAAAAAATCTTTAATTACAAAGCGAGGGTTTGAAACTTTATCTTTAACTGAAGATATGGAGTTTTCAGGTCAATGTGCTTTAGAAAATGAAAAAATTGCTTTTATGGAAAGTGCTATTACCTATGATGAATATCCCAATAAATTTAAAACAGCCTGGAAACAAAGAAAACGTTGGTCAGCTGGTGTTTTAGAATGTAGAAAACTTTATTCTTTAAAACTATTCAAAAACTTTTTTAAAACCCATAACCTAGCATCTTTAGATAATGCCATGTTATATCTTGGACCAACAATGCAAGTTCTTAGTTTAATAGACTTTCTTCTTATTTGGTTATATCGAATAATTACTAATCAATTTCTAGCAACAATTAGTTATATTTTAACAATCGGTTGGATATTCTATTTCCTTGGATATTTTGCTGATATTGCAATTAATACCTTTGTTGTTAAATATAGGAATAAAAGTTTTAAAACTTTATATAAAGGAATATTTATGTTTTTAATCTTTATCTTTACTTGGATACCAATTAATATTTTATGTATGTTAAAGAAGCAAACAAAATGGGAAGAGATAAAACATAATAGAAATGTTAAGATAGATGAAATAAAAAAAATTTAGAAATTTTAGATTATTAATGCAATCTATCTTTTTTCATGATATAATGTATATAAAGGTAGGTGTTATATGCAAAATACATTTACAATAACAACTAAAGATGGAGAAGTGGAATATGAAATACTTGCAACTTTTAAAATGGAGAAAAATAATAAAAACTATTTAGTTTATACAGATAATACTTATTCTGATGGTAAATTAAACATATATGCAAGTACTATAGAGCAAGGAGAAACCTTAAAGGATATTGAAACTGATGAAGAATGGGAACTTATTGAAAAAGTTCTTAGTAAGAAGTATATAAAGGAGTAATATGTTATCAGATTTATTATTAGTAACTAATCAAGGATTAGTTCAAGTAGGAGAACTTACTAAAAGAAAAGTAATAGATTATAAATTAAATAAAAGATATCCAAGAGAAAATATTGTAAAAGTTAAACTACCTCCAAGAGTTATAAGTGATTGTTATGTTGATATAGCAAAACTTGAAAGAAAAAAATTTGGGGAATTATTAACATATTTTACTAGAGTATTAGAAAGTAATTTTTTTAACTTAGATTTAGACTATTTTTATAACAACATAAAAACGTTAGATATAAAAGAATTACGTGGTAAGATTTTAAATAATCATGTTTTAGGAGAATATTTAATTGATACAAATGAAATTTTATTATATACAGATTGTAAAAATACAATTTATCATGAACTATTTCATATGGCTAGTAGTTGCTTTCGAGGAAATACTGCTTTTTCTGGCTTTAGTCAAGATGATGTTGGTATAGGATTAGATGAAGGTTATACAGAATTTTTAACAAGAAGATACTTTGGAAAATCAAGAACCTTTATCACTAATTATGAAGACCAAGTTAAATTAGTAAGTTTCATTGAAAAAGTAGTAGGTAAAAATAAAATGGAATCTTTATATTTGAAAGCTAACTTAAAAGGTTTATTAAAAGAACTTCGAGTTTATCTAACTCAAGATGAAGTAGTTGATTTAGTTTCTAATATAGATAAATTAAGATATTTATATGGAGTAGAGATAAAAGATTTTTCTTTAAATTTATATTTAGATTATTTAAGAGAAAGTTATTTAATTATTTTTAAAGCCTTTGTTAGAAAACTTGTTAGAGAATATCAACAAACTTGGTTAAGTAATGTAATAATTGATAAAAAAGTAAATGATTTTTTAGAAGGTGGTAATATAAGAAGTTATGTTGATGGAAAAACTTATAGAATTACAGGTCTTGATGATTTTGTAAATATATTTCAAGAAGAGTTTTCTAAAATTGGAGTTTATTTTAACGAAAGTGAGGTGAGAAAATGAAAAGTAAAGTTATAATGTTAGTTTGTGGTTTTATTATATTAATTTCTATAATAGGTGCAATTATAATTGTTAATAACAAAAAATTTAATGTTCCTAAAGAAGAAGAGAAAATAGATTTAGGTAAAACTTTAGTTATTTATTATTCAGCAACAAATAATACTAAAAAAGTTGGAGAGGAAATAGCTAAAATTTTAGATGGAGATTTATTTGAAATAGAACCAGTTAATAAGTATACAACAGAAGATTTAGACTATAATAATACTTCTTCAAGAGTATCAAAGGAACATAACGATGAGAATAGAAATATTGAATTAAAAAATATAGAAATTAAGGACTATTCTAGTTATGATACTGTATTTATAGGATATCCAATTTGGTGGGGAGAAGCAGCTTTTCCAGTAACTAGTTTTGTTGCAAAATTTGATTTTCAAGATAAAAAGATTATTCCATTTGCAACCTCTGCATCATCACCTTTAGGTGAAAGTGCTAGTAAATTAGCTAGTTTAACTAATAGTGGCTCTTGGCAAGAAGGAAAAAGATTTGCAAGTAATGTTAGTAATAGTGAGATAGAAACTTGGATAAAAAGTTTAGGGTAAGAGAAATTATGTTAAGTCGAACTTTAGAAACCGAAAGGTTAAGATTAAGAAGATATGAAGAAAAAGATATAGATACAATACTTGAAATCATGACTGATGAAAGATTAGCAGAATATAAATTAGTTACTTATCAAGATTTAAGTAAAGATGAGAAAATAAATTTAATTAAAACTTGGATAAGAGAATCTAAATTGTCTTTAGAAGAAAAATGGGTAATTGAAGTTAAAGATACTCATGAAGTTGTTGGTAATATAGTTGTTAATAGTGTTATTAAAAAACCTAATTATTGTAATGTTGGTTATACAATTCTTTATAAATATTGGGGTAATGGGTATGCAACTGAAGCTTTAAAAGCAGTTAGTTACTATTTATTAAACTATCGAAATTATTATTTAGTAGAGTGTTCTTGTAATGAAAATAACAAAAGGTCAATTAGAGTTTTAGAAAAAGCTGGTTTTATTCAAGATGGTTATATTAATAATAGAAGAATAAATAAAGATGGTAGTTATTCAAGAGTACTATATTATAGTAAAAAAATATAATAACATATAATTTATAGAAGGGGGGTTTATGAAGAAGTTTTTAGGGAGTTTAATACTAGTATTTATTATGTTTAGTATTACAGGCTGTTTTTCTGAGAAAAAAGAATTAGATACTTATTTAGAAATAGTTGATGGTAAAAAAGATTATATAAATGAAGATAATAAAGAAACTAATATTAGTGATTATTTAAAAGAATTAAATTATACTGGTGATATTAAAGTTAGTTATGCTTTATTAGATTTAGATGATGATACAAAAGAAGAAATGGTAGTTGGATTTAGTAGTGATATTGATGAAAATTATTTAATTTTAAATATGGAAGATGATAAAGTATATGGTTTTACTGAGTCTTATCGAGGAATGTTAAATTTAAAAACTGATGGTACAATGACTGGTGATAATGGAGCTGATAATAGTCAAGTATATAAGATGTCATTTGCTAAGAATAAAAGAACAGATATAGTTTTAGCTAGTATGAATGGTGATAAATATCAAATAAATAACAAAGATGCAACAAGTGATGAATATACAAACTTCATTGAAGAACAATCTAAAAAAGAAAATGTTAAGTTTAAAGAATATAAAACTATTGAAACAGCTATTAATACAGAAGAGTAACTTGAATAACTCAAGTTTTTTCCATTTTTTCTTGACAAATAATGGTAAATTAAAGTAAAATAATTAGCCAAGGAGGTTAGGGTATATGAAAAAAGAGAAATTTGAAGAAGTTAAGAATAAAGTTAGTGAGAAAGTAAAAAGTGAAAAGAAAGAAGAAAAAGAAGTAAAATATCAAAAGGCTATTGTTACATCAAGAGTTTTATTTGTTTCAGTTTTAGATAAGATTTACTTAATTCTTTTAGGTTTATGGTTTATAATTGGAACTATTTCTAACTTTAGTGGAGATATATCTAGTTTAAGTTATGGATTTTTTAGAAGACTTAAAGATGAAATTATTTTCTTAATTATTCTATTTATTGTTTATTTATTTTTAAATTGGTTATATAAATGTGTTGCTAAAACGATGTTATGTTTAACAAAAGATGAAGTTTATAGAGAACATTATATACCTTTTAAAAGAACGGAGGATAGTATTCCTTTAAATAAGATTACTAAAGTTAGTACAGTTAATTTCTTATGGATTTTTAGAAGTATTATTATTCATCAATATCATGCATTTCCACTTGTATTCTTTACTTGGAATAATAAAGAGTTTAAAGATAAGTTAACAGAATTACTTACAAAGAGAACTGATAAGATAGAAAATGAATATAAAGATAGAAATATTATTACTAAAGAAATGTATAAAATAGTTTTCTATATTGGTATTTTTGTTGTTGCTATTATTACTTTACTTGGTATTATTAGATTATTTGCTTTTATGTTTAGTAATGAAAGAAATATAGCAGGAACTTATTCTTATGAAGATAAAGAGATAGTCTTAAATAAAAATGGTACTTGTGATATTACTAAAATTTTTAATACTGCAAGTGATTGTGTTTGGACTTATGATAGTGAGGATAAAGAAATAGAATTAGACTATAAATTTCAATATAGTATTTTCTCAACACATTTAACTGATTCAAGTATAGTTGTTAGTTATGATGCTAAAGAAAAAGTTATTGAATATAGTGGTATGAAATTTAGTAAATAGGGCTTGATTTATTTCAAGCTTTTAATTTGGAAAAAAATTGGTTAAGTATATTTACACTTAAGAAAAAATGGTATATAATATAGATAAAATTTTTAGTAAGTTATTTGACTAAAAAAGGAGGAATTAGAATGTATAATTTTAAGGAAATTGAAAAAAAATGGCAAGAATATTGGGAAGATAATGAGAGTTTTAAAGTTGATAATGATAAGACAAAAAAGCCTTACTATATCTTAGTAGAATTTCCATATCCATCTGGTTCAGGACTTCATGTAGGACATATTAGGAGTTATACTGCTCAAGATGCCATTGCAAGATTAAAAAGAATGCAAGGATATAATGTTTTATATCCAATGGGATGGGATGCGTTTGGAGCACCAGCTGAACAATATGCTATTAAAAATCATATTCATCCTAAAGATGCTGTAAAAGAAAATATTAAAACCTTTAAAGGACAAATGAAATCTTTAGGTTTCTCTTTTGATTGGTCAAGAGAATTTTCAACAACTGACCCAGAATATTATAAATGGACCCAGTGGCAATTCTTACAATTTTATAAACATAATATGGCTTATAAAGATACAGTACCAGTTAATTGGTGTCCAAATTGTAAAACGGTTTTATCAAATGAAGATGCTGCTGGTGGGGTTTGTGAAAGATGTGGAGCCGTTGTTATTCAAAAAGAAAAATCGCAATGGATGCTTAGGATGAGTGATTATGCTGAGGAGTTACTTAAAGGATTAGATGATACCAATTTTGCAGATAAAGTAAAATTAGGTCAAATAAATTGGATAGGTAAATCAACAGGAGTTGAAGTTGATGTTGAACTATCATGTGGTGGAAAATTTTCAATATTTACAACTTGTATTGAAACCATTTATGGAATTACTTTCTTTGTCTTAGCACCAGATGGAAAACTTGTTAAAGAGTTAATGCCAAAGATTGAAAATAAAGAAGAAGTTCTTGCTTATATTGAAGAAACTAGTAAAAAATCTAATATGGATAGAACTGAACTTAATAAAGGAAAAACTGGGGTAGAAATTAAAGGAATAACTGCTTATAATCCTGTTAATGGAAAAGAAGTTCCAATTTATTTAGGAGATTTTGTTCTTGGTAGTTATGGAACTGGTGCGGTTATGGCTGTTCCTGCGCATGACCAAAGAGATTATGAATATGCAAAAGAGCATAATCTAGAAATAATTGAAGTAATTACAGGTGGAAATTTACAAGAAAAAGCTTATGAAAAATATGATTATTTAGAAAATAAAGATGCTAAACTTATTAATTCAGAAGAATTTAGTGGTTTAAGTGTTATGGATGCTAAAAAGAAAATTACAGATATGTTAGTAGAAAAAGGAATTGGAAGAGTAGTTAACAATTATAAAATGCGGGATTGGATATTCTCAAGACAAAGATTCTGGGGAGAACCAATACCTATGGTATATTGTGAAAAATGTGGTTGGGTTCCGATGGATGAAAAAGATTTACCATTGCTTTTACCTGATGTTGCTGAATATGAACCAACTGATAATGGAGAAAGTCCACTTGCTAAAATAACGGATTGGGTAAATACAACTTGTCCTAAATGTGGCGGAAATGCTAAAAGAGAAACAGATACAATGCCTAACTGGGCAGGTTCTAGTTGGTATTTCTTAAGATTTATGGACCCTCATAACGATAAAGAATTTGCAAGTATGGAAGCCATGAAATATTGGAATAAAGTAGATTGGTATAATGGTGGTATGGAACATACAGCTCGTCATCTTTTATATGCTAGATTTTGGGTTCAATTCTTATATAATATAGGATTAGTTCCTAATAAAGAAATGATTTGGACTCGTGTGAGTCATGGTATGATATTAGGTGAAAATGGCGAGAAAATGAGTAAATCAAAAGGTAATGTTGTTAATCCTGATGATATTGTCAAAGAATATGGAGCCGATGCTTTACGTACTTATGAAATGTTTATTGGTGACTATGAAAAAGATGCTGCTTGGAGTGAAAATGGTCTTAAAGGTTGTAAAAAATTCTTAGATAGAGTCTATCGCTTAGGAACTAAATTAAATGGCAAGAGTGAATATTCTCGGGAAGTTGAAATATTAATTAACCAAACTATCAAGAAAGTATCTGAAGATTTATTAAGTATTAAATATAATACGGCTGTATCAGCTTTAATGATTTTACTTAATGAACTTGAAAAATTAGAAAGTATATCTAATAAAGATTATCGAACTCTTCTTCATTTATTAAATCCAATTGCTCCTCATATAACAGAAGAATTAAATGAAAAATATAAATTAGGTGATATGTTATTTAAATCTAGTTTTCCTGTTTATGATAAAAATAAAATTATGGACGAGGAATATGAGTTAGTTGTTCAAGTAAATGGCAAAGTTCGAGGAAAAGTAGTAGTTGATTTAAATACTAGTGAAGAAGATATGAAAAAAATAGCTAGGGAAATTGAGAATGTTAAAAATTATATTGCAGGTAAAACAATAGTTAAAGAAATAGTTGTTCCTAAAAAGTTAGTTAATATAGTTGTTAAATAAAGTGGTTTTATATCACTTTTTTTAATGAATTTAAACTAAGTTTTTAACCTAATTATGTAATTTTTGTGAAAATTGTATAATTTATTTGAATTTTGTGTTATAATGGTTTAGTAAAAATAAAAAGGCAGTTTAGGTGGTGAAATATGGAATTTATTAGATTTAATGGTGTTACAAAGCAATATAAGAATGGTGTTGTTGCTATCTATGATTTAAATTTAAGTATTGAAAAAGGTGACTTTTGTTTTATAATTGGAGGATCTGGATCTGGTAAATCTACTTTAATTAAAATGCTTTATAGAGAAGAAAAACCAACAAGAGGAGAAATAATTTTAGGTGGATTAAGAGTTAATAAACTAAGAAACTCTAATGTATATAAATTAAGAAGAAGACTTGGAATTGTTTTCCAGGATTATAGGTTATTACCTAAGTCTAATGTTTATGAAAATGTTGCATTTGCATTAGAAGCAATTGGAGCTAAGAAGAAAGATATTAGACCTAAGGTTTTAAAGGCTGTTGAGTTGGTTGGGTTAAAAAGTAAATTAAGAGATTATCCTGAAAATTTATCAGGTGGAGAACAACAAAGAGTAGCGATTGCAAGAGCAATTGTAAATGAACCAAAACTTTTAATCTGTGATGAACCAACTGGTAACTTGGACCCTAACATGAGTATGGAAATTGTTGACTTACTTGAAGAAATTAATAAAAAAGAGGGAACAACAGTTGTTATGGTAACCCATGATAAAGCAATTGTTGATAAAAAGAAAAAACATGTAATAGCCCTTAAAGAAGGACATTTATATAAGGATTATAAGGAGGGTGAGTACATAGATGAGATTCTTTAGAATATTAGGAAGAAGTATAAGAGATGCATTTAAGAGTGTTGGAAGAAACTTATCTTTATCACTTGCAAGTATTTCTTGTATAATTATTACACTTATAATTGTAGCTTTATCAATTATAGTAACTTATAATGTTGATAACTTTTCAAGTGAATTAAAAAAAGATTTAACAATTGTAGCATTTGTTTCAAATGATGCTGATGATTTTGACGTTGATAAATTAAAACTTGATATTGAAGATATTGGGAATGTTGCATCCGTTACTTATAAAGATAAAAAAGAAATAAAAGAAGAAATGATGCAGGAAGATGAAGCTTTCTTAAATGTTATGAAAGAATGGGATGAAGAAGAAAATCCTTTACAAAATACTTATTTAATTAAAGTTGATGATATTGAAAAAATAGGTGAGACAGCAACGGCAATCAATAACTTAGATGCAATTGATACAGTTAAATATGGAGAAGGAATGGTTGACCAATTAGTAACAGTTTTTAAGGTTGCTCAAAGAGTATCCGTTATTGCAGTTGTTGCTTTAATCTTAATGACCATGTTCTTGATTGTTAATACAATTAAACTTACAATCTTCTCAAGAAAAAGAGAAATATCTATTATGCGACTTGTTGGAGCAAGTAACTTTGGTATCAAACTTCCCTTTGTAGTTGAGGGTATGATTTTAGGTTTCCTTGGTTCTTTAGTTCCGGTTGGTCTAATGATATATGGTTATAAAGCTTTATATGATTATTTTGGAGGAAGATTATTCACAGATATAATTAAACTTGTTAAACCATTTCCATTTATTTACTATGCATCTGCAATAGTTATCTTAATCGGAATTGTTGTTGGTATGCTTGGAAGTGGAAGAGCAGTTAGAAAGTATTTGAAAGTATAAAAAAGTACTTCCCAAAATTAGAAAAACGTGATATGATTATAAAGAGGATAGGATGTGACTAATATGATAGGTAAAAATAACGATTATATTATAACTGATACAAATGTAATGGTAAATACTATCTCTCCAAAGTATGTTAACAATATGTTAACTATGGGGGGGGTTATCTAGTACAATATAGTCATAAAACTATATATATTTTAAGTCTATATAAGCATAAAGTGTTTAGTATTTTTAATACTAGACTTCTTTATGCTTTTTTGTGTTGACTTAAAAAATATACTAAATAGTTGAAGGAGGAAGAAATTATGTATTTAGTAAAGAAAAACAAACACAAAAAAATTATAATAATAGGAATAATCCTTTTAGTATTAACATTAGGAGTATCTTTTGCTTATTGGACTTATTCAAAGAAAACAGGTAATAATCACTTAATTGCTGGAGATATCTATATGAAATATACTGAGGGTAATACAGTTAACATTAAAGAAGCGATGCCAAGTGTAACTTATGACCCAAATGAGTATTTTGAATTTAAAATAACTGGTAAGAATAATTATAAGAACAAAGATATTGTCTATGATATATCACTTGGATATGGAGATGCACCAAATAAGGAAACTGGTAGAACTGAAAGAATAAAAGATGAGTTATTAAGATTTAGATTAGTAGAAGTAAAGAATGGAAAAGAAGAAGAACTAATTCAAAATGGAAATTATAGTAATCTAAATAATAAAAGAATATGGATAGATAGAGTATCTAAGAATACAACTGAGGAAGTAGATAAAACCTATCGACTATATATGTGGATATCAAGTGATGTTAAGATAGGAAATATGGATGGAGCAGATTATTCTGCAAGTGACTGGAACAATAAAGTATTTGCATCCATTAATGTAAATGTATCTGGAGACTTTAAAGAAAAAGACTTAACAGATGATTATTTATTAGTTCATGCAACAGAAATAGATTCAAATGATGAATATGATTTAAATACTACTCCAATGACTAATGAAGATATCAAAGTAACTTTAGCATCTAAAAGAGAAATAACAAGTTTTGTAGTAAATAAAACAAGTAATACAATATCAAGAAGTATTTTAAATAATGAGTATCCTGTAACTTATAATAAAAGTACAAATGCATGGGAAGCAGAAGTTTCAATATCAGAAGCAGGAACTTATGAATATTATGCAGTTTATCCTGATAACCATCATAGTCAAACAGGAACATTTAAAATAAATATAAATCCAGAAAGATATACTTTAGTAGAAAAACCAACAATAGCACTTTGTAAAACTAACTTAGTTTATAATGGAGAAACTCAAGATTTAATAGAAAACAAAGACCAAGAAGGATATACATTTACAGATTATCAACAAAAAGATGCAGGAACTTATCAAGTAAAAGCCCGATTAAAAGAAAAATATAGATGGAGTGATAAATCAATAGAAGATGTAACAATCAATTGTAGTATAGATAAAGCAACAATCATAGTTACACCAAATTCAGGACAAAAGAAAACATATAATACACCTGATGAAACTTTAACTTATACATATGAAGGTAACTTCGAAGAACCATCATTTACAGGAAACTTAAAAAGAGCAGAAGGAGATAATGTAGGAACTTATAAAATAAATTTAGGAGATTTAAAATTAGAAGATAAAGATAACTTTAAAAAGGATAATTATAATTTAGAATTATCAGATACAGAAGTATTCTTTACAATCGAAAAAGCAACTCCAGTATTAAGTTTATCAAGTGAAAGTGGAGAAGTATTAGAAGGTAAGGAAGTAGAAATAACAGCATCAGTTGAACCACAAATTGAAGGAACATATGAAGCAAAATCAAATCAAGATACAATTGTATCAACTAAAGTAGATGGTAATAAGATAACAATAACTGGAGTATCAAATGGAGAAGCAGTTATTACAGTAACTTTCAAACCAACTGATAATCAAAATTACAATGACTCAGAAAGTAAGACATATTCTGTAAATGGATATAAGATAGCAAGTGAAGCAGTATGTAGTAATCCTACTTATAATGGAAATAATCAAAATCTTGCAACTGGAGGAGTCGGAATAGATTTACAAAATAATTCCATGAAAGATTCTAATACTTATCAAGTAACAGAAAAATTAAAAGAAGGATATAGATGGAGTGATAATTCAACAGGCGATAAAACTTTAAGTTGTAAAATAAATCCAAAAGAATTAATAGTAACTCCAAAAAGTGGTCAAAGTAAAAAATATAATGCAGAAGAACCAGACCTAACATATGATTATACAGGTAATATAGAAACAGAAACTCCTTTATTTGAAGGAAAGTTAGAAAGAGAAACAGGAACAGATGTAGGAACATATAAGATAACGCAAGGTAATTTAACATTAAAAGATAATAATAACTTTAAAGCAAGTAATTATACTTTAAAATTCTCAACTTCTGTAGTTAATTTTACAATTGAACAAGCAGAAACAACTTTAGAGTATAGTCCATCAAGTTTAAGTATAGAAAAAGGAAAGAGTGATACAGTAACAATAACTGCAAATAATGAAGGAACATGGGATATAAAATCAAATTCAACTTCAACAGCAACAGTAAATTATGACTCAGGAAGTAGTACATCAAAAATAGTTACTGTAAGAGGTGTATCAGGTGGTTCAACAACTTTAAGTGTAACATTTACACCAATAGATAATAAAAATTATACAACTAAAATTGGAAATTATAGTATAAAAATAACAGAACCACCAAAAGCAGTAGAAAAAATAAAAGACACAATGGGTCAAACTGGAGGAATAATTGGAATAAAATCAGATAATACCAAAACAACATCACCAGATGACGAAGTAAGAGAATATAGGTATTCAGGATTAGGAGTAAAAAATTATGTAACATTTAATGATGAAAAATGGAGAATACTCGGAATTTTCAAAGACGAAGCAGGTCAAGAACATATGAAAATAGTAAGAGATGAAGTATTACCAGCAAGTGCAATGCCAAATACATATACAGTAAGTGGAACATCATATAAAATAAGATATAGTAGTTCATATAACTATGCATATTGGAATTATACCGGAAGTACATATAACAACAACTGGGTAAAGGGGGGATTAAAATATTGGCTAAATTCAGAGGGAACAACAGATGGATATTTGAAAAAATTAAGTGAAGAAGCGCAAGGAATGATAGAAGAAACAAAATGGTATTTGGGAAATGTATATTTGGAGGATACAGCAGTACAACCATATGAGAATGAAAGAAAAAGTACAAAATGTAGTGTAACAAGTAATTCACATAATAGTAATTGTTATGTATGGCCAAATAACGAAGCAACTTGGAATGGAAAAGTAGGATTAATGTATCCAAGCGATTATGGATTTAGTATAGATAGTAGTTATTGGAGTACAATAAATGCGGATTATAAAACATTTAGAGACAGCAGTTGGTTATACAAAGAAGCCAACCATTCGAAAGACGAATGGTTCTTGTCGCCGTCTTCCTATGGCTCTGGCTATGTCGCTTACTGGGGTTGGGATGGTGGTGTTAGCAGCAATATCGCTCGTGGCTACTACGGCGTCCGGCCAGTCCTTTATCTGAAATCTGACATAGAAGTCACAGGGGGTGAAGGAACAAGTTCATCTCCATACACCTTATCTTGTAGTAACTGTACTTCTTCAAACCCAAGCAATCAAGAAGGTCCAACTATATTTGATGATAATGTAGGTAATAATAGCAATAGTAATACTAATAATATAGCAACCCCTGGAACATGCAATAACTTAGTTTATAACGGAGAAACACAAACATTGGTAAGTGGAGGAACTAATACAAGTTATACTAATAACAATCAGGTTGACGCAGGAACATATCAAGTAATTGCTAAAGCAAATACTGGATATACATTCTCTGATGGAACAACTACTAAGACTTTAGATTGTGATATCTCTAAGAAGATAATCCCAGTTACTTTTAATACTAATACTTTAAAATATAATGGAGAATATCAAAGTCCAATTGCAACTGCAACTGGAGTAAAAGGAGAAGCAATAGAACTTGAAACAACAAAAGAAAAAGAATTAGGTGATTATACAACGATTGCAACTATGAAAGATGTTAATCCTAATTATAGTTTAAGTAATACAGTATTAGATTACAGGATAACAAATAATAATGAAAGTAATAAGATTACTAATATTACTAAGGTAAAGATTAATTATTATTATTTGTTATCCTGTAATCTAATACTGTATTACTTAAACTATAATTAGGAT
>CANRDV010000011.1 GCA_947629475.1 uncultured Bacilli bacterium | reverse complement strand
GAGGATACAAAGTATCCTATGAAGTAGAAAAAGGAAGCCGTGAGGCTTTCAAGTGATTTTTGAATTTATTCAAAAATCATTTTTGTTCATAAAATATAAGTAGGTGTTGTAGTTATGAGTAAAATTAAAGTAATGAATGAAGATTTGGCTAATAAAATAGCAGCCGGAGAAGTTGTTGAAAGAGTAATGAATGTTGTTAAAGAATTAGTTGAAAATTCAATTGATGCAGGTGCAAGTATAATTAAAGTCGAATTACTTGAAAGTGGAGTTAAAGAAATTAAAGTAACTGATGATGGAATTGGAATGGATAAAGAAGATAGTATTATGGCTTTTTCGCGTCACGCAACAAGTAAATTAAAAACACTTGATGATTTATTTAATATTAATTCTTTAGGATTTCGTGGAGAAGCTCTTCCTTCAATTGCCAGTGTTTCTAATGTTTTATTAAAAACTTCTGATGGGAAAGTAGGTACTATGGTAACTTTAGAAGGAGGAGTTATAAAAGATGTTAAATCATGTGATTTAGTAAAAGGAACTAGTATAACTGTTAGCAATTTATTTTATAATACACCAGTTAGACTTAAATATTTAAAAAGTTTATACACGGAACTTGCTAACGTAAGTGATTATCTAAGTAAAATGGCACTTAGTTATCCTTCAATTAAATTTATTTTAAGTAATGACTCTAAAGAATTAATTAATACAAGTGGTAATGGAGATTTATTAAAAACAATTAATAATATCTATGGACTAGTTGTTGCTAGTAAAATGATGGAAATAGTTGGAGAAAATGATGATTATAAAATAAGTGGTTATATATCCTATCCAGAACTAAGTAAAAGTAATCGAAGTGGAATAACTTTACTAGTTAATAATCGTTATGTTAAAAGTAATGAAATAGTAAGATGTATACTAGACGCATATCACACATATATATTTAAAGATAGATGTCCATATGTTGTTTTAAAAATAGAAGTAGACCCCTTTTTAGTAGATGTAAATGTTCATCCAACCAAGATGGAAGTTAAGTTTTCAAAAATGGATTCTTTGACTAATTTAATTAATAAAGTTATAAGTGATAGATTGAGTAATAAGACTTTAATTCCTAAAGCAATTGAAGATAATGTTGAAGATAACTATTATGAAGATAATTTAGAAGTTAATTATGAAGTAAATGATAGAGAACTTGATAAAGATAAGAAACTCGAAGAAATTAAATTTGATTTTGATATTACTAAGAGTGATATAAATAATAAAGAAAATATAGATAATATAGAAAATAAAGATAATAAAGAAAATATAGAATATGAAGATACAAGACTAAAAAATATGTATCCAATTGGAATAATACATGGAACTTATATTATCTGTGAAAATCCAGATGGTATGTTTATAATAGACCAACATGCTGCAGCAGAAAGAATTAATTATGAAAAGTATTATCATGCTTTAAGTACGCATTCTAAGAATACAATTGATGTTTTAATACCTTATAAAATAGAATTACCTAATAGTGAATATTTAATTTTAGAAAAACATTTTGATATTCTAGAAAGACTTGGATTTAATTTTGAAGAATTTGGAAATAATACAATTATAATTAGGTCTCATCCAACTTGGTTACCTAAATATGCACCACTTCTAGCCATTAAAAAAATAATCGAAGTAATAGTTAATAATGAAGATTTTGATGAAGATAAATTTAATGAAAAAGTTTCAATTACTCTTGCTTGTAAGATGAGTATTAAAGCTGGTGATGTTATTACAATGCCAGATATAGAATTTTTAATAAGTGAGTTAAGAAAAACTAAAAATCCATTTACTTGTCCTCATGGAAGACCAACTATTATTACATATACTAAATATGATTTAGAAAAAATGTTTAAAAGAGCTATGTAAAGGAGGTTTTATGAATTATAATTATATTAATTTATCTAAATTAAATAAAGAGATAAAAGAAGCAAGAGTAACAAGAAATATTATTATTGATAACTTTATTAAAGATAGTAATTATACTATTCATAATTTAAATATAGATTATTTAAATAAAGTACCTTTTCCTTTAATAATAACTAATCGAGATTTATTTAGTGATAATAATATTAAAGTTAAAATATATAAAGATTATATGTATCATGATTATTTATTTAATAATGAAGGTTTAGTTAATGATAAAGAAGATTTAATAACTAATAGTATAATGTTATATATTAAAGGTTTATTTAGAGTAAAAGAAGAAGAAAGTATTTTAGATAATGAATTTTATCAAGATTTAATAATTAATTTATATAATAGATATACTGATAAAATTATTATAAATGGATATGGTATTAATATAGATAAAGATTTATTAAGAAAAATAAAAATAATTAATAGTCAAGAATTAGATAAATATAGATTAAATAATAATAAAAAGAAAGTTTTAAAAATGTATAGAGGTTAAGATGAAAATAGTAGTTATAATAGGACCAACTGGTGTTGGGAAAACAAAATTAAGTATTAGTTTAGCTAAAAAGCTAAATGCAGTTATTATGAATGCCGATAGTATGCAAGTATATCGAGATATGAATATCGGAACAGCAAAGATTAAAGAAAGTGAAAAAGAGGGGATAGAACATTATTTATTTGATATAGTATCTCCAAGAGAAGATTATAATATTTATAGGTATCAACAAGATGGGAGAAGTTTACTTGATAAATTTAAGAAAGAAAATCGTAATGTCATAATTGTTGGAGGAAGTGGACTTTATATTAAAAGTTTATTATATGATTATCAATTTGGTTTAGAATCTATTAATAATACTTATGATGATTTAACTAATAAAGAAATTCTTGATAGAATTAAAAAAGTTAAAGACTGTGATATTCATGTTAATAATCGAAAAAGATTAATAAGAGAATTAAATAAAATAGAAAATAAAACCGATAATAAAAGTGATGTTAATAAAAAAATGTATGATTTTAAAATAATTGGTTTAACCATTGATAGAAGTAAATTATATGAAGTAGTAGATAATAGAGTTGATGAAATGATTAAGGAAGGTTTAGTTGATGAAGTAAGAAAACTTCATAGAAGAGGAATAAGAAGTAAAGCTATTAAAACTGGAATTGGTTATAAAGAATTATATAAATATTTAGATAAAGAAATAAGTTTAGATGATGCTATTAAACAAATTAAAACTAATACAAGACATTTTATTAAAAGACAATATACATTTTTTAATCATCAAATGGATGTTACTTGGTTGCAGGTTGATTTAGATAACTTTGATAATACTATTAAAGAAGCTTTAAAAATAATTTGACAAAACAAATAAAAAGTGTTAGTATAATAACCAATTTAGGAGGGTAATATGGCAAAAGTTGAAATAATCAGAGATTATAAGAAAATGCAATCAGGATTAATTGATAAAGAAACAGGAATGATTATTATACCTTGTAATTATAGTTTAAATGAATTTACTATGGTAACTGATTGTGATAGTTTAATATTAGATATTTATATTTTAAAGAATAAAAATTTTAATCAAGAAGAAAACTTAGGTATTTATTTTAAAAATGGTAATTATTTATTAAGAATTAATTATTGTTTATTAACTTTATATCATTATTTAGATTTTAATGTTTTATTTACTCATTCTTATAATAATAAAGAATATAATGGAGCAATTATCTTTGATAACTTTGGTAAATTTATTAGTTATAATCGAATAAGTAAAATAGTTTTATATAATAAAGATATGATTAAAGAACTTGGAATATTAACAGATAAAGATAGAGTTTATTTAATAGATAAAGAATTTTATATATTTGATAAAACTAAGTATCCATTTGGTAATAAAACTTATCCTTTTATAAGATTAAAGGATAGAATAATGGGAAAAGTTGAAAGTGAATATGGAGAAAGAATGATAGATGCAGATAGTATTGAAGAATTTGATTATATGTTAGATAATAATTATGATTTAATGAAAACTATTTATTTAAATAGTCAAGATTTACAAGAAAAATATCCTAAAGTAAAAAAAATAAAAAAGTAACAAATTACTTGTTACTCATTAAATATTTATTAAGTTTAATCTTTTTAGTTTTTCCTCTTATTTTATATTTAATAATAAGAGGATTTTTCTTTAGATTACTAATTTCTTCTTTAGTTAATTTAATCTTTAAATGATATTCTTTAACTTCATAAGGTAAGAAATTAATTATTTTAAGTTTTTCATAGGAACTAGCACCAGATATACTTTTTATAGTATCAGCAAGATATAAATAATTATTTTCTATTACTTTATCTTTTTTTATTATATTAAAATCATATAAACTATTATAATTATTTTTATTATTACAAAGTCTTAAGATAAAATCAAGTTCAACTCCTTTAGTATCTTTATTTATATCTTGAGATTGCCAACTATCTTTATTTAAAATATTAGCTTTTAATTTTAAAATGAATATTTCTAACTTTCCTTTATTTTTAACTTTATCATAGATTATTATAAATAATAAACTTATTATAATAATACTTAATAATATTTCTAAATCATTACTATAAAACTTATAAATATTAAACATAATCCCCCTCCGAATGTTCTATATAATACCATAAAAGGGGTTAATTTGCAAGTATTATTTATCTATTTCAAAGAATTTTCTAATGAAATATATTCAAATGTATTTACAGAAGGAAATAATGGCATAATTAGTAAAATAGTAGATAGTGGTTTTGAATATAAAAATTTTAAATTTTTTAGATTAAGAGCATTAGCAATTTTATCCCCAAGTTACTCAAGTGATAGAAAAATTTTTTCTAAAATAGATAAGAAATGATGAATATATTTTTTTAAGAAATTAGAATAAAAAGGTGAAAAAAATAAGGGAAAATTTTTAAGTTACTAAAAATCTTAATTTTTCCCTTATTTTATATGGATTTGAAGCCAATTGGGCACCCCACTAGAAATTGTAGAGCCAAAATATTAAATATAGATTTTTATCAGTTTTATTTTTAATTACTATTTATTATTATATTATAAGTATTACCTTCTGTTAGAGTATTATTACCAACTTTAACTTGACTATTTTCATTTAAATAACCAATACCTGAATTAGATGGTTTAAATGTAAATGTAAATTTAACTCCTGGACATTTAGATTCTAATAAAGATTTTAAAGTTTCTTTTGTTTTATCTGGATTACCTTGAGATAGATATTCACCAGTTATTACAACATTATAAGTTTGAGCTTGACCTTTACTTAGAGTTATATTAATTGTTGTTCCCTTAATAACTGTTCCTGTTTTATCTTGACTTAATGCTGTATCTTTAGGTTCATTAGAGAATTTATTATTATAAGTAAAGTTACAAGTTAATCCAATTGAATTACAACTTGATTGAATAGATTGTTTAGTTTTACCTATAAAACTAGGAACATTTACTTTTTCATAGATACCACTTGAAAGAGTAATTGTAACATTAGTTCCTTCACCAACTATAGTTCCTTGGCGTTTAGATTGATATAAAGAAATATCTCTTTTAGTTGATTCTGTATAAGAACCATATGTAAATGTACAACTAAGTTTAGCTTCCTTACATTTAGTTTCTATTGATGATTTAGATAAACCTGTTAGATTTGGAACTGTTACTTGTTTACCTCTAGAGATAGTTATAATAACTGTATCAAGAGTAGTAATATTAGAACCTTCTTCTGGAAAGACTTTAATTATTGTATCCTTTTTAATATCACTAAATTCATATTGTTCTTCATATTTAATATTATTTTCATTTGCCCATATTTTAAAACTTGCAAGACTTTCAATCTTAGGTATCTTTAAACTTCCTTTAGAAATTACTATTTCAATAACTTCATCTTCTGCTACTGTATCACCTTTTTCTTTAGATGCTTTTATAACTTTACCTGTTTCTATTTCTTTATTATATTCTTCAATAAACTTAATATCTATATTATTTTCCATAGCCCAATTAGTAATTTCATTTGTTGTCATATTTAATAAATCAGGAACTATTACTTCTTGTCCTTTAGAAATAACTAAAGTTAATTTATCTTCAACTATTTTTTCTATTATACTTTGACTAATTACATAACCTTTTTCTATATCATTACTATGTTTATATTCTATTTCATAAGGAATATTATATCTTTTTAAATAAGCAGTTGCTTCAAATTCACTTAAATTCTTTAAATCTTTAACTGGTACTTTTTCAAGTTCATCTGGTCCATATGAGAAAATAAACTTTATTTCAGCATTTCTTTTCATAGTACCACTTCCAACTTGTTCTATAACTGTATCTCTCGTAGCATCTGATTTAATAAATTCTATTTCTACATTACTTAAACTATTATCTTTAATATATTTCATTACTTCATCAAATGTTAATCCTGTCATATTAGGAACAATTATTTCTTTATCTAAATTAGGTCCATCTGAGATAGTTACTTGAAAAGAAGTTTTAATATCTTTAACTAAAGTAGTAATACCATATTGTTGCATAATAACATGATTTTTTTCTACAGTATCACTATATTCATGTAATATTTCAAGTTCTAAGTTATTATCTTTTGCCCAATTCATAACTTCTTTAATATCTTTATTAATAAAATCTAAAACATAAGTATCTACTTTAGCAGAATAAGAAGTAGAAAACATTGTATAACCTATTAAAACTAAAGTAAGAAAAAATACATATGGAGTTGTTTTTTTATTATTTAGTTTAAATAAAATAAGAATTACTATAAAACTAATTAAAGTAAATATTACATTAGTAGATGTTAAAAGAGAAATAATATTTAGATTAGTTTTATCTAAATTTTTATAAATATTAAAAGCATAAAATATAAGTACTAATAAAGATAATATTAATAAGAAAATAGATAATTTACTTTTTTCAGATTTAACTTGATTATTTTCTTTAATATCAAAATTATCATTATCTTCTTTAATTTCATTTATAGAGTTATCAGGAACTATTTCTTTTTCTTCTTGTAAAGAAATAACATTATCTTCTTTAAGTTCTTTTTTCTTTCTTTTACGTTGTTTTTTATCAATTAAAGAAAAATCATAATCTGGGTCATTTAACTTATCTTCTCTTGATTTAATATCTTCTTTAATTTCAACAGTATTTTCTAAAGCAACTAATTCTACTTCTTTAGGGGTTGAATCATCTAAATTTATAACATCTTTTTTTTCTTTCTTTTTCATATATTCACCTTCTATTTATATAATAATTATATATTAAAATAAAAGTATTTTAAAGGTCTTATTAAAGAATAATTAAAAAATTGACATATAAAGTGTAAAATATACTTAATTAAATAATATTATTTACTTTAATTCTAAAAAATGATAAAATTTTGTTAGGAAAGGTTAGATATTAAATGGAATTTCAAAGATTAGAATTATTATTAAAAGATAAAATAAATGATTTAAGGAAGTTAAAAGTTTTAATTCTTGGAGTAGGAGGAGTAGGTGGAAGTAGTGCTCTTGCCATTGCTCGAATGGGAGTTGATGATATAAGTTTAGTTGATTATGATAAAGTAGATATTACAAATATAAATAGACAAGTAGTAGCATATCATTCAACAATTGGTAAATTAAAAGTTGATGTTTTAAAAGATTTAATTTTAGATATTAATCCAAATTGTAAAGTTACAACTTATCCTATATTTTATAATGCAGATAATAAAGATGTAATTTTTAATAATGATTATGATTATATTTTAGATTGTTGTGATGTAGTTAAAAGTAAAGAAATAATAATTAGAGAAAGTGTTAAAAGGGGAATTAATATTATTTCTAGTATGGGAGCTGGTTTTAAATTTAATCCATCTATGATTGAAGTTACTAAATTAAAAAATACTAGTTATGATAAACTAGCAAAGATTTTAAGATATAATTTGAAAGATGATAAAGATTGTTTAGATATAAGAGTAGTTTATTCAAAAGAAGTTATAGAATATCATGATAAAGTAATTGGTTCTAATTCAATTATACCTAATATGTTTGGTCTTTATATGGCAAGTATTATTTTAAATGATATAAAAGGAGAAGATAATGAAAAAGTTTAAAGAATTTATACCAACTATTTTAATAGTTATATTTATGATTTTATGTTTAATTTATTATTATGTTAAATAATTTTAGTTAATATTATTGACTAATGTTATCATTTATGATACTATATATTTAGTGAGTGAGTAGTTCGCTGAGTTACTGGAGGGTATATGTTAATCATGTACCAGCAAGCAATGACTTGTGGGCTCGTCTAGTCAGGGGAAAGCTCACTTTTTTCTACTCCTTCAAGGTCAAAGTTAGGAATAAAATCCTTACTACTTGTATTATCTAGTTGGCAATAAGCATTTTGAATACCAAGAGAAATGGCATAATCAATTACTTCATTATAATCTTTATCAGTAACTTTATGATTTAGTTCTTTATATTTTAAAGGTTTAATTACAGTATATTGATTCATTATACTAATATAAATATTATCTTGATAAGTATTATATAAATAATTTAATATATTTTTTGTATCTTCTTTTAAAGTAGGTAACATTAAATGTCTTACAATTACACCTTTTAAAATATTACCATCTTTATCAAATTGGGGTTTACCTACTTGATTGTACATTTCGTGAATAGCAAGGGTTGCTACTTCAAAGTAGTTAGGAGCTTTTGAATACTTTAGAGCATATTTATCATCATAATATTTTAAATCAGGAAGATACACGTCAATTAAACCATCTAAAAGTTTTATAGTATCAAGATTTTCATAACTTGAAGTATTATAAATAATTGGAATAACTAAACCATTCTTTTTAGCAAGTTTAATTGCTTTTGCTATTCCTACTACATGAGGTGTCGGAGTAACTAAATTAATATTAATAGCACCTTTATCTTGAAGTTCTAACATAATTTCAGATAGTCTTTTAATAGAAATAACTTTGCCGTAGTTATCTTTTGAGATATCTTTATTTTGACAGAATACACATCCTAAATTACACCCCGAAAAGAAAATCGTTCCACTTCCTTTAGAATTAGAAATACATGGTTCTTCAAAATAAGTTAAGGCTGCTTTAGCAATTCTTATTTTATTAGATTGTTTGCAATATCCAAGGCTATTATATCTATCAACTAAACAATTTCTTGGACATAAATTACATTTTTTCAATACATTCATAATAATCACGATTAATATTATACTACAAAATAAGAAATTTGGGTAATATTATCTAAATGTTTTACATATTACTAGATTTTAGTATAAAAATGTAGTATTATATATATAAGGATGTGATAGTCTGAAAAATATTTTTTCATGACTTTGTATGCTTTGAACAGAGCGAAAGGAATGTGAGTTATTATGAAAATATTTGTGTATTTAGATGAAAGTGGTTCCATTCATAAAAATAGTAAGACGAGATATTTTGCAGTTGGTGGTTATTTTTCTTTTTGGGAAGATAAAAATAAAATAGTTTCATTATATAAGAAAAT
Source organism: uncultured Bacilli bacterium (assembly GCA_947629475.1). Taxonomy (GTDB): domain Bacteria; phylum Bacillota_I; class Bacilli_A; order RF39; family UBA660; genus RUG591. Next base: position 24,924 of record CANRDV010000011.1, on the reverse strand, counting down.
AAATAAAGAAATAAAAGAAAAAAGAAATATACCTTTAAATGTAGAAATTAAGTCATATGATATGAAGGATAGTGAAAAGAAGAAAATTTTTAATAATATTCAGGAAATTGATAGTTTTTATGGCTGCGTAAAGATTTTTGATAAAAAAACTATGAAAAAGGAAATTGTTGAATCTAATATTTTCTTTAATTATGCTGTTAAGTTAATATTTAAAGATTGTATATTACCACTTTTAAATTTAAATCAGATTAGTGATGATATAGAGTTTATAGTAAGTATAGATAATAGAAATATAAGAGTTGGGAATTTAAATAATTTGGAGACATATTTGAAAACAGAATTTTGCTTAGAAAACTTTGACTTTAAGATTACTTACTATGATTCTTCAATTAATTATGGTATTCAATTGGCTGATTTAATTGTTAATACATTTTATAATTTTTATAAGGATAAAGAAATTGTAAAAAATGTGTTACCAGTTTTGAAAAATAAAAATTTCAGAATAAGTTTATTTCCAGGACATAAAATAAGTGGTAGAATTCAAAAAATTGAATATAATAAAAAAGAGAATATTGTAAAAAATGCTTGACATTGTAAAATTATAATGATAAAATATTCTTACAAGACCTGGGGTAGGTAACTAAATGTTAAGCGTATGTTAAGTACGCTGCCCCCCAGGCATTTTTTTAATTTAATTAAAAAAATAGTATTCACTTTTCTTTGCATATGATATAATAGTGAAAAAAAGAGGTGAATTATGAAATATTATTTAATTGGAATTAAAGGTTCTGGTATGAGTGCTTTAGCAGGACTTCTATATGATTTAGGAAATGAGGTCGTTGGATATGATGATTCAACGGATATTAAATTTACTTTGGATGGTTTAACTAAACGTGGAATTAAAGTTTATCATGATGATACCTTTAATCCAAGTATTGACTTTATAGTTTGTTTTTCTAATGCCATTAATGAAAATCATAAGGAAATTGTAAGATTAAAAAAATTAGGTCTTAAAATGATTAGATATCAAGACTTAATTGGAAGTTTAACGAAAGAGTTTGAAACTATCTCAGTAAGTGGTACCCATGGAAAAACAACAACTAGTCTAATGCTATCAAGTATTCTTGACAAAGAAGTTGGTTGTAATTATTTTGTTGGAGATGGACGAGGACATGGTGATAAGAAGAATAAATTATTTGTTCTTGAATCTTGTGAATACAATAAGCATTTCTTAGAATATTATCCTAAAACTTTAATTATTACAAATATTGATTTAGAACATACTGAGTGTTATAAGGATATTGATGATATTATTAAAACTTTTAATATATTAGCAGATAGGGCAACTAATTTAGTTTTATGTGGAGATGATAAGAACGTCTTAAAAATAAAAAGTAATAATAATCAAACCTATTACTATGGTTTTAATGAATCTAATGATTTAGTAGCCAAGAATTTAAAATTAACTCCCGATGGAAGTAGTTTTGATGTTTATTATCATGGTGAATTTTATGAACACTTTGAATTACCTTTATTTGGAAGACATATGATACTTGATAGTTTAGCAGCTATTATGGTCTCAATTTTATATAAGATAGATAAAGATAGTGTTGTTGAAACCCTTAATTGTTTTCATGGAGCAACAAGAAGATTCATGGAAACCAAGATTGGGAATACCATTATAGTTGACGATTATGCTCATCATCCAACAGAAATTAAAACGGTGTTAGATAGTGCTAGACAAAAATACGAAGGAAAGAGGATAGTTGGAGTCTTCTTACCAAATACTTATTCGAGAACCAAGGACTTCATGGACGATTTTGCCAATGTTTTAAGTCAGTTTGATTATTCGTATGTCATGGATATTAAATGTGATAGAGAAGACCCTAAAGATTATCCGAATGTCTCAAGTGATACTTTAATAAGTAAAATAAAGGATGCTAAGAAACTAAGTCTTGAAAATGTTGAGATTTTACTTGAACATAAAGATGATGTTATCTGTTTCATGAGCTGTGCTAATATAACTCCTTTAATTGAAGAATTTAAGAAACTTTTATCCTAACTAAAGAAAGTTCATATAATACATTGGTGAATGTATGAAAATTCAAGTTCAAGATTCCGATAAAATAATTTTATATTTATATAACTATTTCTTTAAAACTGAAGAAAAAGATATTATAGTTCGCGAAATAAAGAAAATATTTATTAGATTAATTAAAAACTATCATTTTAAAATAGGTGGTATCTATGACGTATTAGTCTATGAAAATAAAGACTATGGTACAATTCTAGAAATCGAAAAGAAAGAAGAGTTATTATTTAATCCAGATTTAATCGACATAAAAGTTCGAATTATTAAAGATATAGATTTTTATTATAAAACAAGTGATTATTTTATAATTGAAAACTATAATAATATTTATTATCAAGATAATTATTATTATTTAAAAATAAATGATAATTTAGATTTAATAAGTTTAAGTGAATTTGGAAGTATTGAATATAATTTAGATAATAAAATAAAAAGTATGATTAAAGTAAAGTAAAAGATATCAAACTCGGATATCTTTTTTTAGGTATGCTAGAATAATTTTTAAAACTAAATTATTCTTATCAAGATAAGGAAAATGGGAAGTATTAGCAATTGGGATTAAAACGGAATCTTTAATTAATTTATTAATCTTAATTCCATCTTTAAGAGGGGTTATATCATCATTTTCTCCCCAGAGAATAAGAGTTTCTAAAGTAATATTCTTGTAATATTTAGTTAAATCTTCTTTAACCACATTTTGAAAAGTTTTAAGGAGTCTTTTATCTAAGGCTTTATAATCACTTGATGAGAATTTATTAAATAATAGTTTTAAATATTTCTCTCTTACTTTTTTAGGTAATAAATAACCTAATTTCTTTAAAAATTTATATAAACAATTTCTTAATAATAACTTAATATCTTTATGTTTTATTCCAGCAACATCGATTAGTAATAACTTTTTTAATTTAACTCTTTCTGAAAGAATAGATGTAATTCTTCCTCCAAAAGAATGAGCAATTATAATAGGTTCTTTGATATCTAATTTAGTTAAGAACCTTTCAATTAAAGAGACATACTCGTAGATTGTTAAATCAGATTCTGGGATACTCGAGTTACCAAAGCCTGGATAATCTAAAATATAAATAGTAAAATAATCTTTCAGATAATTTATTAAATAATTAAAAGTTAATCTTGTATCTCCCCAACCAGGTAAAATTACGATAGTAGACTTCTTATTTCCATATTTTTCATAGTAAATATTTAAATTATTAATTTTTAAATACATAATATTTCACCATTTTATTGTATGCACTTGCTTAATATTTTGTTTTCTTAAAAAAGTACTGATTAAAAAAAATGTATAATTTTTGTCTAAATACTAGATATATCTTATAAAATTTGATACAATAGTATTGTAGCAATGAAAAAGAGGGGTTAAGTAATTATATATAAAGAGAACTGGCATATAAGCCTTATGTGATTCTTTCAAGGATTGAATATAAGAGTTATTTATTAATTCAGTCACATAAGCACTGCCAGTCTTTTTTAATTTTACTATTGATTAATATTTTGTTTTCCTCTATAATATACTATTGTTATGGAGAGTTTATATGACAATCGAATATATGGAAGATGAAATATTAAAAGAAGAAAGAGAAACGAAGGAAGCATTCGTTGGTTATTTTTCCAAAGAAGGAGATTTAATAAGTTTTAATATTAAAGATGGAGTAAATGGACATTTAGAATGGAAAAATCCTATTTCAAGAACTTATTTATCTTATTTAATCTATGTAGTTGGTAAGGATAAACAAATTAAATATGGAGTAGGTAATAGTAATACTATGACTTATCAAGAGTTTTTAGATAAACTTAATAAAGAAATAAATAATTATAAAGATTTTAATAACCCTACTTTAAAGTTTAGTTATCAAATATTATTATTCTTTAGGGATTTATATAAAACGAAGTTAGATAGAAGAATTGAAGTATTAGATTTCTTTGAATATTTAAAATTAAATAAAGAATTAGAAAGTAAAGATATTAGTTATCAAAGAAAGTATTATTTAAATAATTATTTAAAATTAGAATTAATGAATTATTTTAAAGATATAGCAGTTATGTATCTAGGGTATGATTCTATTGAAAGAGTAAATAAGAATGGTTTTATTAAGGATTTAGGTGTAGAAGTTCCTAGAATAATTACTAGTTCTTATCAAAATATTTATGAAAGATATTACAATTATTTACTTATGGATTGGACTGTTACAAGATTACCAAGATATCTTTATAATGAAAATGCTAATAAATTTGAAGAAACACCTAATTTATATGAATCTGAAAAAGAAGAAATGTTAAATGATGAAATAAAAGCTATTAAAAGATTAGTACCTATTAAAAAACGAGAAAAATATTTTAGATAATTGACAAAAAATAACGAAAGTGCTACAATAAAAACTTGTTAAAGGAGAGAGATTAAAATGAGTATTCCAATTCAAAGAAAAGGACTACCAATGATATTTAATATATTTAGAAAAAATAAAGTAAGTAGAAAAGAACCAAGTTTTACTATTGATAATGATATACCTCCTAAGAAAACGGTTTATGAAAAAATTGAAAACTTAGAGTTAGAAATTGAGTCTAAGTTAGGAGGTTTAGAATTAACTTTTATTGAACCTAATAAATTAGAATCGTTTAAAGAACAATATAGAGTCTTAAAAGAAGAAGCCAATAGACAAATAAAAAGAGAGAAAGGTAAAGATAAGATTGAATTATATCTTAGAGATTGCAATTACTATCTAGGAGCCTTAAGAGAATTTTTAGAAACCTTAGATGCTACTTTAGCAAAATATACTTTTTTAAAAAGAGTAAAGGAATTTAGAATAGATTCTGAAGATATAAACTTAAGTATAAAAGAAATATTTTATTTAAGAAATGATTATATTAGTTTAAATATTCTTTTTAGTGATACTGAAAAAGATAGTATAGATTATTATTTAAGTAATATTTATTTAGATATAATCTTAACAGAAATTAAAAATAGTGATGATTCTTTATTATTTAAAGAATTAAGTTTAATCGAAAAGAAAAAGGTTCAATTAGTATTAATGAAGAGGATAAAAGAGAATATTAGTAAGACTAAGTTTAAAAAAGAACATTTAGAAGAATTAACAAATATTGCTTTTACTATTGATATCTTTAGAACTTATCTTAGGTTAATGTATAAATATAACAGGAATATGATTAATGATGAAGTAAGTAAAGTTAAAGTAAAACAATTGTCAAATTAAGTGAAAAAATAAAAATAAGTACTTGATTATTTAGAAATTTATGATATTATGTATATATAAGTTAGAAAGGATGTGAACTTCCATGATAATTAAAAATATTCAAAAAGTATCAGAAAATATTGTTAACAATGAGTCAATTATGGGGGGGGTACTACTAACTTATCACAAAATATAATTTTAATAATAACAAACAAATTAAGACACAGGAAAATAGTATATTAATACTATCTTTTCTGTGTCTTTTTATGTTAAAAAAAGGAGTTAAAAATATGAGTAATCAAAAGAAATTAATAGTAATGGTAATATCATTAAGTTTAATATTAATATTATCATCAAGTTATGCACTTTTAAGAAGTACAAGAACTAGTCAAAATAACTATGTTATTAATGTAGGAGATTTAAAGGTTAATTTTCAAGATGCAACATCTTCATCTTTAAATGCATCTAATATGTATCCAATGACTGATGAAGAAGGAGCCTTAGTTGAAAAGGAATTAGTTTTTACAGTAAAAAATGAAGGAACAGTAAAAGCTTATTATAATGTTTCAATTGAAGAGACTTCAACTAATCCAGAATTTAAATCAGTTATTAAGTATATAGTTAAAAAGGATACTGGAGATTATAATCAACCTGTTGTATTAAGTGAAAATAAGTATATTGATTATAATGCTACTTTAGAAGCAACTAAAGAAGCAACTTATCATGTAAAGGTTTATCTTAAAGAAGAAGCAGATGAAACTTATATGGGTAAGACATTTAATGCTAAAATTCATATTGAATCAAATCAAGAGTCTTATGTAAAAACTGGTCCTTTATTAGATTTTATTAAGAATGATTTAAATGATTCTAATTCTGTAAATGATGGTGATACAACCTATCTTTCAGGAACCAATGACCAAATAAACTTTAATTATGTTTGGTATTCTGGAAAACTATGGAGAATAACAGCCATAAATCCCGATAATACAATAAAAATGATAACGCAAGATGCAATAACAGCAATAACATGGAATATCAATACAACATATAAAGGTTCCTGGATATATCAATGGTTAAATGAAGATTTTTTAGATACACTAGAAAGTCAAGAAAATATAATAGTACAAGATGCAAAATGGTATGCAACAGCAGATAGTTGTTCAACCTCAGCAAAACCAACAGGAGCAACAATAGACGGAAAAGTAGGATTATTAAATGCATATGAATATTATCAAAGTTATAAAAATTTAGGTTCTGTTGATGATGATACAGCATATGGAAGTGGATATTTAAATATAGGATACATATGGTGGCAAAACTATTCGATATGACACGATTGTTAAAAATAACTGAATTGCTTTATTTTAAGGGGTATTTTGATAATAAAAAGATACTTATCGAATCTACAGATAATAAAGAAGATAAAGCAGATTTAAATATTATTATATCAATAGCATTTTAAAAAATATGGTCGTGTTCATAAATGTTATTTATAATGAAAATTTTTAATTATTAAATATGATTTGAGATTAGCTGTGAGAGATATGTATAAAAGCATATCTTTTTTATATTGTTAAAATAATTAATATAATAAAAAAATAGATAGTGTGTGAACTATCTATATTCTGGTTTATTATTAATTGTATGAAAATTTCCTAATGCTTTTCTATATATTTTATCGAAAGTATTTTTGTAGTATTTTAGATAAATATTATTTTGATATAAGTAATTATTACTATTACTTTTTTCATGATATGTTTTATCATATACAATTTTTTCCAAATATCTTTTTGTTATTGGTTTAAGAATAACAAAATCATATTCATTATTATAATTATTGTAATCTTTTTTTGTCATTTGTATAATTTTTAATTTTTTCATGTTATCTAAATCTTTTTGTTTAAAATTATATTGTAAATAAGATGGTAAATAATCATTAATAGTTTTAATTGTAATGTTATTTAGAATATCATTTACATATTTAACAAAAAAATCAAATTCATTATCACTATTTGTTAAAACAAGAATTGAATAATCTTGATTTAACTTAATTTTTCTCATATAGTTGGTTACTATTAAATTTAAAACATTTTCTTTATTTATTGAAAAATCTTTAAATTCGTAGTAATAATATTTATTATTTTTCATCAACATAATCCTCCTTTCTCATTTAATTCATTTATGATATAAAAAATTCTGCTGAAATCAAATGCACTATAAATTCTATCAATAGATATGTTATGAGTGCTATTATTTTTGTATATATATGAGTAAAGCTTTAAATTTGTTTGAATAATTTTGATGTTATATTTGGCTTTTTTGTAAAGTATATTGAATTGTAATAAAATTATTTTAAATTGTTGATCAATAATATTCGTATCAACATCATTAATACTATAATCTTTATAAGTATTTTTAAATGAATCTAAGTTTGAAATAAAAGTATTAATAATTTTTTTAAATTCTAAATTCATTTCTTGTTTAGCAATTTTTATATTTAATTTACTATGATTTAAATCACTAATAATATTATCAATTTCAGTTATTAAATTATTATTTTTTAATTCACATGAAGTTACTTTTTTAATTTTAAAAATTGCAATAATACTTTCTTTACTTAAACATTTTCCTATTTTTAATAATATGTTATAGTAGTCATTTTCTCTTATTTCGTTTTCATTTAAGTTTTTGGTATTATTGTATGATTTGTAATGAATAATATAAAATCTTCTTAAATTAAATAATGAAACACTAATAGTATGAATTATATCTGTATTAAATTCTTTTTCGATCTCTTCTTTAGAATAAGTTGGAATAAGTTTTAAAGAATTTATAATGAATAAACCTTTGAATTTGTTTACTATAAAAATAGTATTTGCTGATTAATTCATAATTAAAGTCATTATCCTTTCCAAAAATAAGCTGTAGTTGATTTATAAGTGAATTATATTTATATAAACAAGTATAAAACCCTTTTAAAAAATATTTATTATCATTGCTGTTTTTGCAACTTTTTTTTGCCTCAAATAGTTCTATACTCGTATTATCTATTATTTTTTTTATTATACAATAATTATTAAATTCTTGCTTATGGTCTTCAAGTAATTTTAATAGATAGTTTTTAATTTCCATTGTTGAATTAAATGTTAATTCAATTAAACTTTCTTTTGTTATATTATTCATAAATTATCATCTCCAATCTTTGTATATTTTTGTTATTTTTGTAAATAATAACTTGTATTGCCGGATGTGTTCCGGCAAATCAGACACTAAAAATCCCTTTTGGTGTATTATATATTTAGTTTGGTTAAACTGTGAAAGAAGGTGTATAGATAAATGCAGTTAAGAGCTAATGATTATAAAGTAAAAGATATAATTAAAATTCTAAGAGAATGGACTGAATTAACTCAAAAAGAATTTGCTAAATCTATACATAAAAGTCCAAAAACAATTCAAGATTATGAATATGGAAGAGCAAATGTTAGTTTATCAATATTTTTAAATATTTGTAAAACACATGACATAGAAGTTATTGTTCGCAAAAAATAATTATATAAAATTCATTTACCTATAAATTATAACACACTTTTTAGCAAATGTCTCTATATGATACCAAAAATTATTCTGCAAATGCAATAATAATATTGGGTGATCGAAAAATGAAAATTTTAGAGATATATCAAATTTATGAAAAAATTGATGATTTTGATATAGATAAAATTAGACATAAGATATGTAAAAATTTACATGAATTAAGACTAGAGTACTACAATAAATATAAAGAACTGCATCGAGGTGCTGTGGGTACTGAAAACCCATATAGTATAACTAATATTGCTGATTATTTAAATATAAGTATAGTCCATTATAAAAGATTGGAAAATGAAAATGATAAGCATAAATATATTAGCCTTGAAAATTTAGTCAAATTATCTTGGATTTTTGATAAATCTCTTGATGAGTTTTTAAAATAAAATTACATATTTGATTTTCAACATTATTATATCAAATATTATTTTAAATTTAAATCTTTTTATGGACTTTTTTTGTCCGTGTTTTCAATTTATTTTATTTATTCAACTTTTTAAAAAATAATAATTAATTATTTGGTTGATAGAACTGATATCAAGAAAATTAAATAATATATTTTAAAATTATTAATGATACTTCAAAAGGTATCTTTTTTTATAGTAATAATTATTCAAGTATGGTATAATGTTATTATATCAATTACTTATTTTCAGGAGGGAGGTAATTTGATTGTTAAGTTTGGAAGAAAAAATTTTAAAATCATTCAAAGAGAAAATGGGCGATGAAGTTCAAAATTTAGATTTAATAGTGAGTTTAAATTATTCTGATGGTAATTGTAATGATTGTGAGATAATAGAGAAAAAAGATAATGGAAAAGTTTGGTTTGTTGAATATGATGAAACAGGAGAAATTGAAGATACTTTGGAAATTTAAAATTATATTGGAAAATTAAATGAGGTTAATTAAGGAGATGGAAAAATGGAAATAGTTGAATATTATAAAAAATATATAGAATTTTTAGGATTAGTATTACGGTTGAAAATTAAACCTAATTTAGTAATTGCAAAAAATAAAAAGATTATTTATAATGATCAAGAAGTAGATATTAAATATATTGATATAAATGCAAAATTTTTTACAGAACATAATATTATATATATTAATTTAGACAAACATAATATGGAAACACATGATGAGATATTTTCTGTAACTCACGAATATAGACATTTCTTTCAATATCAACAAATATTGAATCCGAATATGTCATCAGAAGATAAAAATATATTAGCCATTTGGAAACATAATTTTGATAATTATATAAATTTTGGTAATGAAGATTTTTATAAACAAGATATAGAGGTAGATGCTAATACGTTTACGATATTTATTATACAAAAATTATTTAATAGAAATTGCTATATTAATTCGAAGTTTGATATCAATAAGATAGAAAAGTATTTAGACATATATGCAAAAAAGTATACTAATAGAAAAATAAAAAGTAACTTAAAAAAGGTTAAACTGGATGTATTTGATTTATTTAAAATAAAATATTGATATGATATAAAATGTGAAATTATGTTCTAATGTTAGTAAAATGAATAGTAATTTGTATTGGAGGAATTTATGAAAAAATTAGTATTAACTATTTTATTATGTTGTAGTTTAGTAATATTAACAAATGGATGTAAAAAAGAAGAAGATAATTATGAACATTATAATCTTTTAACTAATGAAAATACTATCTACTATAATATGGCAACACCAGAAGGTTGGTCTCAAACGTATGCTATTGCTAATATTACTCCTGAATATTCGGAAGGATTTGAATATGGACTATTTTATGAATTGAAAGATGATGATTATATTTTACTAGAAAAATTTAATGATAAAATTGGTAGTGAACTATATGATAATAAACTTTATATTCTATATGGATATAAAATATATGAATATAGTTTAAATCATGAAAAAGTAGATAAAAAAAAGTTAGATTTTCAATATTATAAAAGTATTTCACCTGCAACCCTACATAATATAGAAAATGATTATATTTATATTTATATTTATGCCATGACAGATGATGATAATAATGAACATATTATAAATATAAATTTAAGATGTTCTTTAAAAGATTTAAAATGTGAAACTTATGCTGATTAAAAAGAAAAAAAATTATGCTTATCAAAAAAATAAATAGTAATTGTAAGAGGTGTGAAAAATGAAACGAGGATCATATTTAAGTGTTGGATTTAGTGTTGGAATATCAATGACAATTCTTTTTAGTATTGTTTTTTGCAAAGTATTAAATAGTTATGCAGGAATTGGAGTTGGAATTTGTTTTGGTATTTCGCTAGGAGTTTTGACTTCTCTAATATTTAAAAAATATAATGATAAAAAAGATAAATAGTAATTTGTAGAAATGGAGGAAATATGAAAAAAGGTTTAAAAATTACTTTAATTGTTCTAGGTGTTTTGGTAGGAATTGTTGTACTTGATACTTTACAAGCAAAAGTTTTTGATAATAGTCCACTTATTAAAATAAGAAAAGACTTTAAAGATGGTTATGTACAATATATGGATAAAGGAATATTAGTTAATCATTATCATTGTGGAAACAACGAAGAAAAAACTACTTGGAAAATCACTAAATATACCTGTCCTATTTATAAAAAAAATAATGTAACAGATACGATGTCTAAAGTTACATCTGAACAAGTATCAAAACTCACACCATCTATGACTTATAAAGACATAGTTGAAATACTAGGAAATACTATTGATATTGGTAGTGGTATTTATATTCTTAAATATGAAGTTGATGGAAAATATATCATTGAAATTTCGTTACAAGGAGATGATGCCGAACTTGGTATAACAGGTGATAAACTTTTAGAGAATAAACAATTAATTAATCAATTTAATCTTGTATTCTATCAAAAAACAGCAATAAAACCAAAACAAAAAGAATTAATTATAGGTAAAAATGAAATTAAAGATATAGATTATAATGTATATGCTTTTGAAGGACATATTGCTATAAACTTTAATAGTGATACAGAATTAACAGAAAATAGTATTCCATTAAGAGAGGCACTATTACAAAATAAAATAACAATGAATGAAATTCTTGAAAAAGCAAACGAAGATTTAAATAAAAACAATATAACAGGCGATATATATAAAGATGGTGGTAGTATGATATATCAGTATGGTAATTACACAATTATTAAATGTAATACTTTAAATGGAAATAGAGATGTTTATATAGGTACTAAAGATATGACAATAAACGATTTAGAAATTTAAATAAATAAAAAGATAAAAAAGTAAAGTAAATAGTAATTTGTATGAATAATTATTGAAATGTTAAAACTCTTTGACAAAGTTCAAAAGGTCTTTGGTAGATTTGTTAAGTGAAGTTTATTTATAATTATATGTGAAAGGAGAAAAAATATGTTAGGCGAAAAAATTTTAAAATTAAGAAAAAAACAAGGTCTTTCACAAGAACAATTAGGAGAACAAGTAAATGTTACAAGACAAACTATTTCTAATTGGGAGTTAAACGAAACAGCACCAAATCCAGAGCAACTAAAATTATTATCTAAAGCCCTAAATGTTAGTATTGATGACTTATTAGATAACGAACGAAAAGAAGTTTTATTGAATAAGGTAAGTAATACCGAAAGATTAGCAGGTATAATTATTAAATTGCTAAAAGTGTTTGGAGTAATATTTATCATTTACATTATATTTATTGTAATTGCTATGATTGTTTTTAGTAGTTTTAGAACAAAAGATAAGGTAGATGTGGATAATGTTTTAAGTAGTGCAACAATGATATGTACTTTAAATAACGAACAATATCAAATAGAACTTGGTATTGATAATTATTTCAAATGTGATAATTGTTCTAACCAAATGGAAAAAGAATTAAAAGATATAGTTGATTTTAATAATCTTAAAGATTCAGTTAATAATATTGAAGAATATTTTACAAACAATAATGGTTCTTGTGATTAAAATAGTTACAATTTGAAGGAGGTAAAATTTTATGCAAAAACAGAAAATATTTAGAATATTATCATTTGTATTTTGTATATTAACTTTTATTGGTGCAGGTTATGTACTAATAAATAAAGGAGAAGTAAATGCAGGATATGCTGTAATACCAAGTTTGTTTAGTGTTATCTTTTCACAATTAAGTATTAATGAAAAAAGCAAGAATAAAAAATAGTTATAGTTTATTATATGAATAAATTGTTATTTGTTAAACTCCACACTCTGTTTGGTTACTTTTAAATAATTAAATATTATAATTGAGTATGAAAGGAGCAAATTATGAGTCAAGAAAAAATAGGAAAGTTTATTGCAAAATGTCGTAAAGAAAAAAATATGACACAACAAGAACTTGCTTTAAAACTTGATGTTACTGATCGTGCTATATCTAATTGGGAAAATGGTAGAAGATTACCTGATTATTCTATCATTGAAAGATTATGTAACGAACTTGATATTACAATAAACGAACTATTTGCTTGTGAAAAAATTAGTAATAAAGATTATAAAGAAAAGTCTGATAAGAATGTTGTTAATATTTTAAAAAATAATGAATTATATAGCAAGAAAAAACAAAGATTACATTTATTAGATTTTTATGTTTCTATTACACTAATATTAATCTTGTTTATATATTCATTTTATAAGGGTATAAAAGAATTAGAATATACATTTATAATTGCATTATTTATTTTAATAATAAATGAGGTTATAGTTCGTAATTTATTAGGAGGTAAACAAATTATGAGTAATGAAGAAACAATAGGAAAAATAATTAAAGTAAAAAAATTATGGTGGTTGAAAATCAATAAAAAAACTATTAGAACAACAACTTTAGATGGTGCTATATTTCCATCATCATTACAAGTCCAATATAATGTCAATGATAACGAATATGTTGGAAAGAAAATAGTTGCTTGGGATGAAAGTCTTACACAAGTAGGACAAGATGTTATTGTTTCGTACAATGAAGATAAACCCAAAAAAATATTAAGTTTAAGAAGAAAATAAATTACAATTTATATAAGTCAAATAAATAGTAATTTGTATTAGGAAAAAAATATGAAAAAGAGTTTAAAAATTACTTTAATTGTTCTAGGTGTTTTGGTAGGAATTGTTGTATTTGATATTTTACAAACAAAAGTCTTTGATAATAGTCCAATTATTAAAATAAGAAAAAACTTTAAAGAAATATATGGATAAAGGAATATCAGTAAATCATTATCATTGTGTAAACAACGAAAAAAACTACTTGGAAAATCACGAAATATGCTTGTCCTATAAAAGGACAAAATTCGTCCTTTTATGAAATGGGCAAAATTTTCCCTATATTTCTAAAAATTTGTATGCTATGATTAATATGAGGTGTGTTATGATAAAAAAATATTTAAATTATTTTATAACTATTATTAGTATAATTATTTATTTACTTTTAATCTTTTATTACCAATTAGATAGCAATCATTTAAAAGAATTAAAATATGTATATATTCTAGCTATCCCATCTTTTATGCTTTTGATTACTTCTTTTTTGGTTAAGGATAAAAAAGAAAGAAAACAAAATTTAATTTTATATTTAATAATTTATGTTGTAGTTTTAATTGGATTTGTTTTTTCAAATGCAAGAAGTAGTAGTGGTTATATTAATAATAATATACGACATTATAATTATAACTTTATACCATTTAAATCAATTATAGAACTATTAAATAGTCCTCTAGGCTTAAAATTTGGATTATATAATATTATAGGAAATTTTTTAATGTTGACTCCACTTTCTGTATTACTACCATTAATAAATGAGAAGTTTAAAGACATTAAAAAATATATTATTACTATATTTACTTTAATAATTATAATAGAACTTATGCAATTTATTTTTAACATAGGAAGTTTTGATATAGATGATTGTTTACTTAATTTTTTAGGAGCAATTATATTTTATATCATTATTAGAAAAACTATGTTAATTAGGTTAATTAATAAATTGTTTATGCAATTAACTATAGACAAAAAAATTGGTCAAATAACCATTAATATAATGTATATTATTTTGATATTAATATCGCTTTTATTTAGTATAAAAAATTTATATGATATTAGTTATGATTATCAATTAAAAAATGCAAAGGCTGATTTAAGTAATTTAAAATGTATAGAATATGAAAAAACTCATATTACAGATTATAATAATTATCATTATTATAGTGATTGTAATTATGGCACTTCAATAATAAAAGTTATGGATATGAATTATGATGTAGAGAACTTTATAAAAAGTAATTATATTACTGAAGAATTAGAGAAAAAAATGAATATTAAAAAAGAAAAAATAATAACTAATGTTGATGTTAAAACTAATAAAGAAATTGGTAAAGTATTAATTGCTGATACAGAATATGGGAATAGTTATTTTTATAATATTGAAAGTATGAATATAACCCAAGATGGAATCATATATGACTATATTGGATATTTAAATGATGTTAAAAATAAAACAAATAATGTTGAAATTGATATAAATCCTTTAACAGAAATAGCATTTGTTTCAAAAGATAATTCTTATACAATATATAAAGGAAAATATTATCAAATGTTGATTTGTGCTATTGGAGATATTTATACAGGAACTAATAATAGTTATACACTTCCTCTTGATTATGAGATAAATAGTAAAAGTTGTGATTACTTAAATAATTTAAAGTAAAAGATATGTTATTTAGATAAATAGTAATTTGTAAAACTCAACCATTAGTATGTGTAAATATTTGATGATTTAGAGTATATTTAGGTCATGAAAGGAGAAAAAAGTTCATGGATTTGATTAAGATTGGAAAGTTTATTGCAGATTGTAGAAAAAAACAAAATTTAACACAAGAACAACTTGCAGAAAAATTATATATTACAGATAGAGCAATATCTAAATGGGAAAGGGGATTATCTTTACCTGATGCAGATAAGATTTTAGATTTATGTAATATATTAGATATTAATGTTAATGAACTTTTGAATGGTGAGAGAATTGATATGAAAGAGTATAATAAGAAAACTGAAGAATTATTAATTGAAATGTCTAGACAAGAAGAAATTAAAAATAAAGAATTACTGTTTTCTATGTGGATAATATTAATTGTTAGTGTATTGTTTTATGTAGGAATTATTCTTCTAGCAGTAAATACTTTAGAAGAAGGAGTATTACTTGGAACAATTATATGTGTTTCAACAATAATATTTTCAATAGCAGGTTTTATTGCATTGAAATTTGAAGTTGATGCAGGATACTTTGAATGCCAAAAATGTCATCATAAATATACACCAACTTATATGCAAATTTTATTTGCTCCCCATATTGTTGCCATCAGATATTTTAAATGTCCAAAATGTGGTAAAAGAAGTTGGAATAAAAAAGTCATGACTAAATAATAAATTACAATTTATATAAGCAAACTCTATATGAGATTTGCTTTTTCATGGTATAATATTAACTAAAGAGAGGGATGGGGAATAGATATGAAAAAGGTATATGCTTGTATAGATTTAAAAAGTTTTTATGCTTCTGTCGAATGTGTTGAAAGAAATCTTAATCCCTTAACAACGAATTTGGTTGTAGCAGATGAATCTAGGACAGAAAAGACTGTATGTTTGGCTGTTACTCCATCTTTAAAACAATATGGTTTATCAGGTCGTTCTAGGCTTTATGAAGTTGTTCAAAAAGTAAGAGATATAAATAGACAAAGAAGATATAAAATAAGAAGTAGTTTTGTCGGTAAATCATATGATGATACAGAATTAAAAAAGAATCCAAAGCTTGAACTTGATTATATAATTGCATCTCCTAGAATGCGATATTATATGAATTATAGTAATAAAATATATAACATTTATTTAAAATATATTGCACCAGAAGATATATATGTATATTCAATAGATGAAGTTTTTATAGATATTACAAATTATTTAAATTTATATAAAATGAAACCGAGAGAATTAGTTACTATGATAATTCAGGAAGTTTATAAAAATACTGGAATTACAGCAACAGGTGGTATAGGAACAAATATGTATTTGGCAAAAATTGCTATGGATATTGTTGCAAAGCACGTTAAATCAAATGAACAGGGAGTTAGAATTGCAGGATTAGATGAAATTACTTATAGAAAAAAATTGTGGAGTCATAAACCATTAACAGATTTTTGGAGATTAGGAAAAGGAATTGCAAGGAAATTAGAAGATAATGGAATGTATACAATGGGAGATATAGCTTTATGTTCAATGCAAGATGAAAACAAACTTTTTAAGCTGTTTGGAGTAAATGCAGAATTGATAATTGATCATGCTTGGGGATTTGAACCTGTAACAATAGATGATGTAAAAAAATATAAACCTGCATCCAATAGTTTATCTTCTGGACAAGTCTTACACGAACCATACGATTATAAGAAAACAAAATTAATTGTTAAGGAAATGACAGAGTTACTTACTTTAGATATGGTAGATAAACATTTTGTAACAGACCAAATTGTCTTAACAATAGGATATGATACTTCAAATTTAGATAATCCTGAAATTGTTAAAAAATATAATGATGAAATCAAAAAAGATTTTTATGGAAGACTTGTTCCTAAACCTGCACATGGTACGATAAGGTTAGATCATCAGACTTCATCAACAAAATTGATTATGGATGCAGTTTTAAAACTTTATGATAAAATAATTAATCCTTTTCTTTTAACAAGAAGAATTAATATTGCTGTTTGCAATTTAGTTAATGAAAATAACACGAAAACTATCTATAAACAATTTGATATTTTTTCTAATACTAATGAAGAGATGATAAAACAAGAAAAAGAGTTTGAAGATGAGAAAAAAGAAAGAAATGTTCAAAGAGTTATTCTTGATATAAAAAATAAATATGGAAAAAATGCTATACTTAAGGGTATGAATCTTGAAGAAGGAGCAACAACCATTGAAAGAAATGGACAGGTAGGAGGACACAAAGGATGAATAAGTATGATAAGATAATTAATTTACCTCATTATGAACTGAAAAGTCATAAAAGAATGTCTATGGAATCACGAGCTGCACAATTTTCACCATTTGCAGCTTTAACAGGTTATTCTGAATCCATTAAAGAAACAACAAGACTTACAAACGAGAAAATAATTTTATCCGAAGATATGAAATCAAAATTGAATATGAAATTACAAATGATAGATGAACGTATAAAAGAATTACCAAAAGTAAGTATTATATATTTTGTCAGTGATATGAAAAAATCAGGTGGAGAATATAAAGAATATACTGGCAATGTAAGAAGAATAGATAAGATTGGCAAGAAAATAGTATTTATTGATAAAACTATAATTTCATTATTAGATATTTTAAATATTAAAGCAGATTTTATTAAGGAAGATATATAATTGTATATTAATATATAAATTTTATAATAATGAGTGAAATAATCAGAAAAAAAGAGTAAATTAATTTAAAAAGGAAAACTTTACGAATAAAAGATAAAAAAATATTCATAAAGTTTTTTTTCACATAAATTATTGCATGATAAAAACAATAGAAGGAAAATTTGGCAAGTGTAAACAAATGTCAAATTTAAAAAAATATTATCAACACACTAGATTTCAAAGAACATTTATAGTATAATTTAATTATCAAATCTTAGTTGAAAATTAAGTTCTAAAATATTAAGATTTGTTGTGGTGGAATAAGTGAGTGTGTTGATAATTATGTCACTTATTTCTTTTTTTGTAGATAAATTCATTTCTCTTAAAATAATAGAACCATATTCTAAAAGTTGTCTAATAATATGAGCAAACTGAATAAATAGGTAATGAATTTTTAAAGCGTTTTCATTCCTGCTACATAAATGAGAAATGCAGTAAGTTCCATTTTTTTGTTGGTTAAAGCCCTCGTTTTCGATTTTCCAACGACGTCTACCCATAGCAACAATTTCTTCAATATTACTATTTTTAACATCTAAATTACTAATATAGTTAAAAGTGGTAGTTTTTTTATTTTTGGTTTCAATATATCTAAAGGCATGAAAAGTGTTTCCATTGAATTTAATATTACGAGATAAGTAATAGTTAATTTTAGAAGTTTCATTTTCATAATTAATATTATCTTCAAATTGTTCCCAAACATTTTTAAGTCTTTTTTTCTTCAAGTTAAAAATAAACTTCCATTTATAATCTTTGCAAATATTAATCATAGGAGTAGTGGCATATAAAGCATCACTAGTAATAATAAATTTTAATTTAGGAAAATTTTTTTTAATTCTTGGTGCCATACGTTTAAATGCATTGATTTCACAATCTTGCTTTTGCTTTTCAGTGTTAATTTCATTATTTTCAATCCATTCTGTATCTAAACTGATAACTATATTTCCAAAGACTATTTTTGCTTCTAAAACATATTTATAATATTTTATTTTTCCATCTCTTTTTTTACTAATACAATTACCATTTAAATTATAATCTAAAGCTGTGATACCAGTAGCATCAACAACAACTTGAATATGACCATTATATCTGAAACGATCAAACATTTTACTTCTAATTAAAGCATTAACTATATATTTTCTAATTTCTTCAATTTCTTTATATTCTAAAGTTTCAATTACATCTTGAATAGTTTGCCAATTAGGAATTTCTTTGAGTTCTTGATTACAAATGCTAGAAAGATTTTTAATTGCAGCTTCGGTGTTAAATTTATTAGAAGATATTTCAGTCATGGTAGTAATTCCACATATAAGAGCAATTATCTTAGTTAAGATAATGGTACGCATTTTATATGTTACATATGACTTATGTCTTTTATCAGTTAATTTAGAAAATAAATTAGTTAGTTCTGGAAGATATTTTTTTATTATTTTCATAACTTCTTTTTGTAAATCTTTATCTTTGATTAGTTCTCTTCTTTGTTCTCTTGTTAATTCATTTTTTGTCTTTTTAAATTTAGTACCTTTCTCTATTCGTATTGATTTATTATTATATTTTTTTTGTAATTTTCTTTCTACCTTTCTTCTTTCTGCTCTTGGCAAATTTTTTGCTTCTTCTATTTCCTTTTTTAATTCTTTACACATTACTTTAAACTCCTTCTATTCTATATAATTATATCATAGATTTTTTTGCGAAGAAATTTTTAGTAATTTTACTCTTTTTTGCTGGAAATAATTAATTTTATTGACTTTTTTCAGGATTTGTTATATAATAAGTGCCAATTTAGGGGTGAAGTCTATGTTTGATATGAGAAATAATTTATCTTTATTGTATGACTTTTATATAGTTGCAAAAGAAAAAAGTTTTTCGGATGCAGCTGAAAAAAATGTTTATTCCCAATCAAATTTAAGTCGTAATATTCAAAAACTCGAAGATGAGTTAAATTTAAAATTAATAAATAGAAGTAACAAAGGTATTAAATTAACTAAAGATGGTGAAAATTTATATAAAACATTAGATGAAATGTTTTCAAATTTTTCTGAATATGAAACTAATTATTTAAGTAATAATGATGATTTAAAAGGAAAAATTGTTATTGGAACAACAAGGAATATTGCTGATAATAGATTATCAGAATATTTAACAAAATTTTATCAGAAATATCCTAATGTCCAAGTAAAAATAGTAACAGATAATGCTAGAAATTTAAATGAATATTTAATAAATCATAAAATAGATGTATTAATTGACTATTTACCCCAAATTAATTTTACTGAAAAGAGTGATTTAGAAATTAAAAATATAGGTTATTTTGAAACTTGCTTTGCTTGTTCGCAAGAATTTTATAATGTAGTATCAAAAGATATTAAATCTATTGAAGATTTAAAAAGATATAAATTAATAATTCCGGGTTCTTCAAGGAGAAGGCAGGGATTGGATTCAATTTTACAACCAAAAAATATAGAATTAAGTCCTATAATTGAAATGCCTGATTCTAAATTAATGGCTGAATTTATAAAAAGTAATAATTGTATTGGCTATTTTATAAAAGAAGAAGTAAATGATTATAATTTAAAAGAGTTGAAGTTAATCGAAGAAATGCCTAAAAACCCAATTGGAATAGTTTATCCAAAAAAAACAATTAACAATATAGCAAATAAATTTGTTGAATTAGTTTTAGAAAAGCAGTAAAATTAATTCAATTTTTAATTGGAATGAAAGGTGCTTCTTTATGCTGGATTAAGGATAAAATTAATAAAAGAAGCAGAAAATAATATAGTTGGTTCAAAAATTTACCATAAAGCGAGATTATAATATTTATTTAAAATATTACCTGAAAATTTATATAAGTAAATTTGGTATATCAATTTTGCATAATAGTATGTAGAATTGATATTTTACTATTTGATAAATATAATTTATAATAAAAAGCATTATTGAAAGAAGGGCTTTTTATGAATAATGAAGATTACGTAAAAGAAAACTTAAAAAAGGACTTTAAACCCAAAAATAATAGACCAATCTCCGTTGTATTAATCGGAGTTGGTCCTCATGCTAAGAGAATTTATTTGAATTATTTTAGAAAATATAAGATTAATTTAGCATTGGTTGTTGAATTGGATTCACAAAAAGATGCTACGAAAAAATACTTATCTGAAAATGGATTCAAAAATACAAAACTTTTTACTATTGATGATATTTATAAAGATGATAAGCATTTATCAAATCAAATTTTTAACAATTTATCTTCTATTTGCCAAGTATTAGAAATAACTCATATGATTATTTCTACTGAACCAAAAGCCCATTTTATGTATTTAGAATTTGCTTTGAAAAATAATATAAATGTTTTAACAGATAAACCAATAACTGTAACTAAAAATATGACTAGCTTAGCAAGTATTGAAAAAGTTAGAAATCAATATTATGAAATATTAAAACTTGCTGAAACATCAACTGCTAGTTGTAATGTAATGTGTCAAAGACAATATCATAAAGGGTATATCTATATAAAAAATCTATTGAATGAAATTGTAAATAAATATCAAATTCCAATAACTGAAATTGAAATCTATCATTGTGATGGATCGTGGGAATTTCCTCATGATATGCTAAAAGAGAACCATCCATACAAATATGGGTATGGTAAATTATATCATAGTGGATATCATTTTATAGATTTATTAAGTGATTTTATTAAGATAAATGAACAATTATCTGGTTCTAAAAAGATAACAAAAGGTGAAGTATATAGTAATTGTTTTACTCCAGATGATGAAATGAATATTTGTAATATTGATGATTATTTTAAAATATTTAAAAATCAAACAATTCCTGTATTTTACCATGCACGAAAACAAAAGAATAGTATACCTAAGTTCAAAAAATTTGGTGAAAAGAATTTTTATGGAGTTTTAGATTTTTATAATAATTTTAATCAATTAATAACTCATGTAAATTTGAATCTGTTACATTATGGCTTTTCTAGGAGAGGTTGGATAGAAACTAAAAATTTTTATAAAGAGAATGGTAGAGTTAGGCATGAAAGACTAAATATCCAAGTAGGAAGTCTTTTAAATATTCAAGTACACTCTTATCAATCTAAAGAAATTAAAGATAGAACGGATGATTCTAAATTAGAAGAAGAAGTAGGTGGACTTGAGCATTTTGATATTGATATATATAGAAATGTAGATATAATTGGTGGCAAACCTTTTGAAAGAATTACTTTAGGAAGTTTATATTCAGATAGAGAAAAGAAAAATATGCTTGGATATAATGAACTTGCAAGAGAGGTATATTTAACTAATTTCTTTAAAGGAAATTGTGAAAAGGGAAATATAAGAAATCAAGAGTTAGCAATTGAAATATTATATAGTTGTACTATTGGTATACATAATCATTATGCAAAAATAAAAGAAAATGTTCCTATAAAAATTAAAAATAAATGTATTTATCCAATTAATATAAATAATTTAAATAAATATTCTAATAGGATAAATTTTGATGAAAGCAAAAGTGCTATTAATCATTATGAAGTTATTAAAGAATATGAAATATCAATTATTAGTAATTATTTAACAATAAAAAAGAGATATGAAGTATATATTACAATTGGTAAAGATGATGAAATAGCGAGTATGTTATTATATAAAGATTTTAGGTATAAATTATTATCTAAATTATATTTCTTTATATTAAAAAATTTTATTTCTTATTGTACTATTCGTAAACTTATAGAAAAAATTGTAAAATAAACAATAAGCAAAGA
Organism: uncultured Bacilli bacterium; assembly: GCA_947629475.1. Taxonomy (GTDB): domain Bacteria; phylum Bacillota_I; class Bacilli_A; order RF39; family UBA660; genus RUG591. The sequence goes on along the minus strand of CANRDV010000011.1, from coordinate 1,809 downwards.
ATTTAATATAGATGTAATATTTGAAAAGTCAAGGAGAAAGTAAGTTAATTCTCTTTTTTTATTTAACCAAGTATGATATAATGATGGTGAAACAAATATCGATTTGTAGAAATGGAGAAAATATGAAAAAATTTAAAAAGAACAGAAAGGAAATTATTCCTATTGTTATTAGTATATTATTAGTACTTTTAATGGTAGTAATGAGAATAGTTATCAATGAAAAAATTAATACAATGATTATTGATACGAAAGAAAACAAAGAAATACTAACTAAATATAATAAATTACTAGATAATATAAAGAATAATATGGAAGAAATTTCAAATTCTAATCCTGAATTTAATCGAACATATAATTGGAATACTTACAAATTAAAATTAGATAATGATGCTCAAAGTCAATATAATTGGGCAATTATGAGACTTTCTGATTGTTATCTATATTATCGTACTAATGATTTTACTAATACAGATTTTATAAGGAAATTTAAAAGTTATGATAAAATTAGTAAAAAGAAATTTAATGAAATAATGTTAAGTTATGATGAAAGTTTAAATTATTGTTATGAAGGTTTTGCTAGTACATTTTATTATGTTGATTATGAAGAACCATATGTAAAACCTTATGCTGACAATTATGATGTTAAAGAACTAGAATTATTTGTAAAGCCAATTGTTGTAAATTATATAGAAAAAAGAAATAAATGGTATAAACCTAAAAATTATAATGAATTATTAAATGAAGAATATTATAGAGTAAGTTTATTAAATAATTTAACTGAATATTTGAAAATTAAATATGAAAAAGAAAATCAATAATAAAAGTAAGATAAATAGTAATTTGTATTAGGAGGTAAAAAAATATGAAAAAAGGTCTAAAAATTACTTTAATTGTTCTAGGTGTTTTGTTAGGAATTGTTGTACTTGATACTTTACAAGCTAAAATATTTGATAATAGTCCACTTATTAAAATAAGAAAAAACTTTAAAGATGGTTATGTACAATATATGGATAAAGGAATATTAGTTAATCATTATCATTGTGTAAACAACGATGAAAAAACTACTTGGAAAAGCACTAAATATGCTTGTCCTATTGAAGAAAGTAATACAGAAGAATTTGATTTTTATTTATCTAAACCAGAGATCCATAACGATATTAGATTTAATGATTATTTTACTTTTGATAATAGAAAAATATATTTAGCAGGCAATATTAATCAATTTTATGTTGTTGATGGGTCAACAACTATGATTTTGAAAGAATTTATTTCAAATTATAATAGAACTTTAGATGATTCAATAAAAATGATAACCGATAAATTAGAACAAACAGGAGCTTTATTTGATGGTGGAACAACAATATATAAATCAAAAGATAAAGATATAACTTTAATAACTTGCAATAAATTAAGTGGAAATAGAAATATTTATATTGGCGATTATTCATTAGAAAAAACTGATGATATGTGTAAATAAGATAAATAGTAATTTGTTAAACTCCACACTCTGTTTGGTTACTTTTAAATAATTAAATATTATAATTGGATATGAAAGGAGCAAATTATGAGTCAAGAAAAAATAGGAAAGTTTATTGCAAAATGTCGTAAAGAAAAAAATATGACACAACAAGAACTTGCTTTAAAACTTGATGTTACTGATCGTGCTATATCTAATTGGGAAAATGGTAGGAGATTACCAGATTATTCTATTATTAAAGATTTATGTTATGAGCTAGATATTTCAATTAATGAGTTATTAAGTGGAGAAAGAATTAATAAAGATAGTTATCAAGATAAACTAGAAGAAAA
>CANRDV010000010.1 GCA_947629475.1 uncultured Bacilli bacterium | reverse complement strand
GTTGTTCTTTTTACTCCGGTTCAGCCAACCGCAAGTCTCTCAACTTCCGCTTTATGAGGTGACATGATACCTTTTTTCTCGAAGTAACCTCGAACATAACCCATGGCTGTCTTATCAGCAACCGTTCCAATCGTTCCAGCCCGATAGACATTATCTTCGCCAAAGATTACCTTAGTATAAGCATGAGCACTCGCTTGGTTATCTCCCGAGAAGTTTAAATCAATATCCGGAACTTTATCAGCATTGAAACCTAAGAAAGTTGCAAATGGCATGTCTTGTCCTTCTTTAGACATTGGTGTATGGCAATTTGGACAATCTTTATCTGGTAAATCATAACCACTAGCTGAATAATTAATGGATAAAGGTTTACCCTCCTCATCATCAAATAAACTTAAATGACATTTTTTACATAAGTAATGCGCAGGAAGTGGATTTACTTCGGTTATGCCCATCATCGTTGCAACAAATGAGGAACCAACGGAACCCCGGGAACCTACTAAGTACCCTTCATCATTTGAGTGTTTAACAAGTTTTTGAGCAATTAAGTAAATTACATCAAAACCTCCTCCAATGATACCTCCTAGTTGTTTCTTCGTTTCAAGTTCTAAATATTTTTCATCCTGAATTTTTTCAGGGTCATTTTTTTCTAAATCTTCTATTATTTCATTTTTGGTTAACTCAGCAACTTTATCGTATCCTTCCTTAACTACTTCATATAATTCCTTTTGGAAATTATTATCAATTTCAGAGTCATTAAAGTCTGGATGTTCTCTTTTAATTTTATTTTTAACTAAACTTAAAATTCTATCACCATATAATTCTTGAGCAATTCTCTCTTCAATATTTCTTGGTAAAGGGTCTCCATACATACTATGAGCCTTGGTATAAACCATATTATATACGTCTTCCCTAGAATTTGGGATTCTTGGGGAAAAAGGAATTCCTCCGGTATCAATTATTACTTCAACTTCTTCAATTAAATCAGCTATTTTATTAGTATTCGTAATAACTATTTCTTCTCTTAACTCATCATCTAGAAAACTAAAGTCACTGAGCATCTCCGTTGTTGTTCTAAAATGCTCTGATGGAATTTCTGTGATATCACGTTTTGCTAAAGGATGAAGTCCTCCACCTGGTAATTTCTGATTAATAATTATCTCCCGGTAAACTTTATCTTCTCTTGTTAAATGATGCACATCCCCAGTTGCAACAATATATTTTCCAGCTTCTTTGGTAAGTCTTATTACTTTATTAATATTATTAATAAGTTCCTCTTCATCTTTAAAGTCCCCGGTTTGAATTAAGTGATTATAACATTCAGGAGGTTGAACTTCTACATAATCATAAAATCCAATTATATCTCTTAACTCTTCATCACTTTTACTTCTTGCTTCAACAAACACTTCAGACTCATAACAACCACTGCCAATTAAAAGTCCATCTCTTAATTCTTCAACTTCACTTCTTAAGATTCTAGCTGTTTTATAAAAATGTTTAGTATTTGCAATTGAAATAATCTTAAATAAATTCTTTAAACCCTTTTTATTTTTAACTAACATATTAATGTGATATGACCGACCAAATTTATGAATTTCATTTTTATCAATTAGTTTATCTAAGTCACTCATCTTAATAATATTAATACCTTCAAGTTTCTTTAACATTTTCCAAAATACAAGACCGGTTGCAAGAGCATCATAATCACCTCGATGGTGTGACTCCTCATCAAACTCAACCGAATATCTTTTGGTAATTGCCGATAAGCCATGTCTTGATTGGTCTTGGTCTAAAACTCTTGATAAAGCAAGTGTATCAATAACTGGATTTTTATATTCTCCAAGTCCATATTTTTCATAACAAATTCCAATAAATGATGTATCAAACTTTGCATTATGAGCAACCATTGGTAAATCACCTGTCCACGCCAAGAACTCTTTAACAGCAACTTCTTCCTTTGGACAATCTTCAACCATTTCATTTGTAATACTTGTAACCTTGGTTATTCTTTCAGGAATAGGTTCAGGGGGCTTGATTAATCTATCAAATTTATCTATTATCTCGCCACCTTTAATTTTAACAGCCCCAATTTCAATAATTGAGTCGCCTCCAGCGGCATTAAAACCAGTTGTTTCAAGGTCAAAAACAACATATTCATTATCTAAAAGAACTGTATCATCACTTCGTCTTACAATTTCAACATTATCATCTACGATTGTTAACTCGGTTCCATAGATTACTTTAAAATGCTCTTCCACTCTCTTTCCTTTATTATATTCAACAATCATATTATAAGCATTTGGGAAAGCTTGACAACCAGAGTGGTCCGTTATCGCAATTGCTTTATGTCCCCATTTAATAGCTTGTTCAATCGTTGCCACAAAATGTTTATCAATTGGCACGACCCCATCCATTGCACTCATCATTGTATGACTATGAAGTTCTACTCTCTTAACGGGAGCATCATCAACTATTTCTTCTTTCTTATGCTCTGACACGTTCACAGCTCTTACATTAAAAACGATTTCCCCTCCAGCATACTGGTCAACTTTTGTATAACCTTTAAATTTATACCAAGTTTTCTTTTTTATACTTTTAGATAATCTTTCAAATTCATCACTATCGGTTGTGAAAATTTTAGCATACATCGAATCCGTATAATCCGTTATTTTTAAAGTAAGAATTTTAAAATTACTCTTAGAAGATTCAAAAGTCTCAGTTGCAAATACTTCACATTCAACAATTAAATCATTATCCTCTGAAACAATATCTTTAAGTAAAATTTCATCACCTTCAATTATCTCTCCATAAATACTTCTTGGGTCATCAACTGTTACAACCTTCTTTTGTCTTGGAGCAAAACTTCTCTTTTCAGTATTCTCATAACTAAAATTGGGTTTATAATTTAACTTCTCATAACTATTAATATCTTCTTCTATTTCATTTTGAATACTACTTCTCTCATCTTCATCATGTAAAATAAATAAAGGTGTATAAGAAAGTCTTGTTAATCGATCATTGATAACATCTAAATACTCTTGTAACTGAACTTCTTCTCCATGATTAAAAACCACTATATAGTTATTTCTTTCTCCATTTACTTTAAGTCTATCTTCAAAATAACTAATATACTTTGGTAAAAAATACTTATAATAATCTTCTAAATATAAATCTTTTCTTCCAGTATTCTCTATATTAATTAAAGTATTAGCATTAAAATAAGTAGAAACTCCATTTTCTAATTTCTTAAAACTTTCTATATTAATCATTTCATTAGTTTTTAAATATAAACTAACTAAATTCTTTTTATTACTAACTCTAACTTTAATAAGTTCTAAATCTTTATATTCATTTATATCATCTTCCATATGTATGGTGTTTAAAAATTTCTCAAGCATAACTACCTCTATATAACTTCTATTTCTTCTGTTTTTTCAATATTTAAAACATTACCTAGTTTTAAAATATGTTTATTATTTTTTATACAAAAATCGATAAATCTTGTTAAACTCATCTTTTTCATATTTTTATCAATTGGATAATGGTCAAGGTCAAAAGCAATTCTATCTTCCATCATTCTACTAACCATTTCTTCTTTAGTATCTATTCCTAAATACATAAGCCAAAAAGGATATATTTGTCTTTTAATTATTTTTAAAGTTGCATCTCCTTCTTCATAACAAGGAATATCTGTTAATTGTTTACTAATTTCATTAATAACTGAAAGTTCAATAATAGAATCAACTATTTCTTTATAATCATTATCATAATTTTCTAACATACCCCTTACAATTGTTAATATCATCATCGTAATTGCATCATATTTATCTTTATCACTACCCCAGATTAAACTTCCAGTATTCTTGTTATATTCCATCCACTCCATTCTTGGATGAATAACATAAACCGGATAACTTTCTTTTAAATCCATCTTTAAAACTTCTTTAACACATTTCTTAACTATTTTTTCATTATTTTCAAATAGTCTAACTAAATGCATTTTATGTTTATTAGTCTCTTTCTTTAAAGACTTATAAACTTCACTTTCAAAAACTTCATTATATAAAGTATCATTATCTGGAATAAAATCTTTACCATATTTAATAATTTCTTGTTTATCTTTATAACAGAAATTATATTCTTTCTTATATTTACTCCATAAACTTTTTCTTAATTTATCTATCTCTTTCGATAAACTAGCACTATATAATAAATACCATGCAAGTAAATATTCATTTACAAAAAATTCTAAATTCATATTATCAACTACTTTCTTATGTACACATTAATAATAACATAATTTAATTTTAAAATAAAGAATTATATTTAATATTTTGAAAAAAAATTCAAGACTCTCTCTTGAACTTTTATTCAAAGGTATCACAGACTTCTCCATTAGAGCCATAGACTGTTACTCCTGGAGCAGAGTAAGGAGATTTATAAGCTAACCAAGGATAATATTTAGTCGCTTCTGTAGATGATGCTTCTATATTTTTTATTTCATCACAAGTCTTATCTATTGTTATTTTTGATAAATTAGGATTTGATGGATAATCCCCTGTGTCTTTTTTAAATGCACAACTATCTATATATTTAATACCATTTCCTATTGTTACTTCCGTTAATTGACCATTTTCAAAAGCTAGAGATTCAATCGTTATTACATTACTTGGAATATCTACACTTTTTAAATGATTATCACTAAAAGCATCACTCCCTATTGTTTTTACACTTTTTGGTATTTTTATTTCTATTAATTTATTTTTATTAAATCCTGATAAATATTCTATTCCTTCTGATAAATTAACTTCTGTTAATTGATTATTATAAAAAGCATAATATGCAATTTCTGCTACACTGCTAGGAATATCTATGTTTGTTAATTGATTATTATAAAAAGCAAAATCACCTATTATTCTTAAAGTATCTGGTAATACAACACTAGTTAATTTTTTATTAGCAAATGACGCAATATATTGCGGTGGTGAATCAGCAATTGGTTTTATAGAATATTTATTATCATTTAAATTTATACTAGGCTTTATATAGAGGGTATATAATCTAGTGTGTAAATTAAAAATTTAACATACTAGATTTTTTAATTGTTAAAAGGAGGTAGAAAATGAATAAATTAACAATAAGTGAATGTTCTAAGAAAAGATTAGATGAAACATATCTAGTAGTATATGCAATCAAAAATGAAGTTAATATTAAGAAAGGAGATTACATTGAGAAAAGTGATATATATACATTAATAGGTGTAGATATGAAGGGATATAGACAACTATTAAATGTTTACCAAGATAGAGTTAATAACAATAGATATTGGTTAGATTGCTTTGAAGGACTAAAAAGTCGAGGAGTAAAGAATATATTGTTCTTATCAGTTGATGATAATAGAAATATGAAAAGGACTGCTAAAATTGCATTTCCAGGAATTCTATTTGTAGATTCAATAACTGATATCATGCCTAAATTCTTTAAATACTCATCAGAAAAATATGAAAGATCTATTGGAAGTAAATTACATAACTTATATACTAGAAAAACAGCAGTTGAATTTAAAGAAGATTTTGAAAGGTTTAAAAAAGAATATAATAATGTAATTCACCAAAAATTAATAGAAAAATATTTAGGTAATATAGAGGCATTATACAAATATAGTGTAAATATTAGACTATTATTATTTAAACACTCGGCAAATGTCTATTTATATGATAAAATAAGGGTAACGTTTAATAATAACCGAAACTATATCTCGGATTTAAACGAAATATATGAGACATTAGGAAACATAGAAAATTATTTTGGATTTACTTCATTTAAGAAAAGAGAATGGACTTTAATATTAAATGATTTAATCCAAATGTTTCCTAATATAGAATTCATATAAAGAGAAAGGAAATTAGTAGTATGAAAAATATGAAAAAAGAGAATAATAATGTTTTAAATGTAAATGAAAAGAATATCGAATTAGTCGATGTAGTAGCTGCAAAATTTGTAAGTGACTACAAGATGGGGTTAATTAAAAATAGTTTGGATGTAGAGAACTTTTTAGATAGCTTATTGCAACCATTGATGCAGAAATTATTAGATGCCGAATTAGATAGTCATTTAGAATATTCTAAATATGAAAGAAAAGACAATGGTAATTATAGAAATGGTTACTGTAAGCCTAAAAATGTTCAAACAAAATATGGATCAATATCTGTTAAAACACCAAGAGATAGGAAAGGAGAATTTGCACCTATTCTAATAGAAAAGGGTCAAACAAGGCTTACCGGTTTTGAAGAAAAATGCATCTCTTTATACGCTAAAGGTATGAGTGTAAGAGATATTGAGAAAACTTTAAAAGATTTTTATGGAGTAAAAATAAATAAAGATCAAATAGTAAAATTAATATCTGTTGTAAATGAAGAAGTTAAAAAATGGCAAAACAGACCACTTGAACCATTATATATATTTGCTTATGCTGATTGTATTTGGGTTCCAATAAAAGATGAAAATATAGTAAGCGAAAAACAAGCAGTTTATGTAATTATTGGAGTTAATAAAGATGGGTATAAAGATATCTTAGGGTTATGGATAGATAAAACTGAATCAGCTAGTTTTTGGACAGGAGTGTTTGAAGATTTAAAAGCAAGAGGAGTTGAAGATATATTCTACATGTGTAGTGATGGAATTGCTGGCTTTAGGGGGTCTTTAGAGACTGCATTTCCTAAAACATTCCCTCAAAGATGTGTTGTACATCTAACTAGAAATATCTCTAAAATTTGTCCTCGAAAACAACTTAAAGCAGTAAATGCAGCGTGGAAAGATATTTATACAAGTGATTCTTATGAGGAAGCTTTATTAAAATTCGATCAGTTTAAAATTGACTTTAAGAAATGTTCTGCTGTTGTTAAAAAGGTAGAAGAATCAATGCAATATATAGAGCCTTTATTTGAACTTCCTAGAGAGATAAGGAAGGCAATTTATACAACTAATGCAATTGAATCAGTTAACTCTGCATTACGAAAAGTAACCAGAGGAAAAGGGTCTTTTCCAGGTGAAGAATCGGTTTATAAAATACTTTTCTTACGAATAAAAGATTTAAAAGAAAAATGGACAAGACCTATTAATAACTTTGCTAAAATACAACAACAATTAATAGAAATATTTGGTGAAAGATATACTAAATATCTTGAAGTATAAATTTAGAAAAAAGACTTACCTTTTTAAGATAAATCTTTAAAATTTGATCTTTGAAAATTTAAAAATATTTTTAGAAATTTACACACTAGTCTTGACAAGCTCTTTATATAATTTTTAGAAGAGTTTAAATTATTAACTTCTTTAGTATATTGGCTATTATTACCCTCTTTTTCATCTCCTGTCCCTATAACTGTTACTTTGTGACCATTTATCTCTTCTGGAATTACAACATTGTTTTCACACTCATCTTGATTATTTTTATACTGTGTTATCATTACTTCTGTATTTCCTTTATATTCAAATTCTTCATAATCAAAACAAGATAATGGTGTTGTAGTTGGTTCATCATTGTCTAATGTCTTTTCTTCAAAGTCTCCATTTACTGTTACTTTAACTGATGCAAAAGCATCATTATTCCATGTTTCCATATCCATATCTGATGAACTTGCATCATCTCCGGCTCCTAAATGCATTTCATCGGATACCCACATATATAATTTATATGTAATAGTTGTTTCTGGTGAATTTGCTCCTATTTTATTTACCCAGATTTTTTTACCTTTAGAAAAATCTTCATACTTTCCTTCTTTTATTACTTCTGTTTCTTCTCCTCCTGGTAATTGTTCAGTTAATCTAAATCTTAAGAACTCATCTGGTATTCTTACACTTCTTCCCTCTGGTTCAGCTCCCCAATTAATTACTATTTCATACCAAATTGGTTTAGTATAAGTATTCTTTCCTTCGATTGTAAATTGAAAGTAATCATCTCCATATGTTTTACTTGGCATAGCATCTTGAATATTTATAGTATTACTTGTTTCAGTATACTTCATATACACGTCTCCAGCAACCAACTGTTGATTTTTGCCTATTTGAAAATAACTCCATAAGGCGTAGGTTACCCCTACTACTGCTACTAACACAATTGCTATTATTACTCCGGTTAGTATTCTTTTCTTTCTTTTTTCCATTTTCACTCCTTCTTTCTAGTTAGATATGGTTAGGTAATTTAAGAAGCATAAAGAAAACCAGTATTAAACATACTAATTCTTTTGTGCTTATTTTGACTTAGATTATTAATAAAAATATAGCTATTTTGTACTAAGTAACCCCCCCCGAAGTTAACATAATGCTAACTGATTTTAATGTTAAATTTTTCTTCATGAGGGCTTCACCTATCCTTTCTAACTTATATATTTATGATAGCATATTTTTAGAAATAATCAAGTAGTTATTTCATTTTTTATTACTATTTGACACTTCACTTGACAACATTCCATTATATAACCTAATTCTCTCATTTACTCCTACTTACCACAGCAATGTTTATATTTCTTACCTGAACCACATGGACATGGTTCATTTCTTCCTACTTTTTTACTTTTCCTTTGATTCATATCATGAACTTCTAATACAGTATAACCATTAAAAGACCAACAACAAATAGAATCTATATATTCTTTATAAATAGCTAAAACATCTCTTTCATATTTCTTACTTATACTTGCTCCATCATCTCTTAAATCTTCAAAATAAAGAGGATTTAAACCAAATAATTCTGCTTGAAATATAATATCATTCATTAAGTCTGAATCATCATATTCCATCATTTTACTTTCAAATTCAACCATTCTATTTACTTTATCAACATCACACTTTTGATATTTACCAAATGCAGTTTTAGTTTTATTAAAATTTTCTAAAATATCTAAATCAGCCTTATACCAAATATGATAATATTTACCCTTTTGATAACAATTATCATAACTATCAACTATTTTATCTATTTCTTCAATTGATATATCAATATCATGATATTCTTTTAATAATTCTTGTAATTTAGTCTTTTCAATTACACCATTCATATGTAAATATTGTTCTACTAAATCCTCTGGATTTTCATAATGATTAATATTTACTCCATTAGCTAGTCTTTCACCTATTATATCAAATACTTCTTTAGGTAAAATAACTTTAACTTCATTATATTCTTGATAATTGAATAAAAAGAAATATAAGGCTCCTTTTAAACTATTTATATTACTTACTAACATACCATCAGCATTAATTAAATCACAAAGAGTTTCTATATCATATTTTTCTAATTCAATTGCAATTTCTTCTTTCATATTATTTACTAGTTCTTTAATATTCTTAGCATAAAAACATTCTAAATAATATTTATATGTATATTTATCTACTAATTCTAAACAATTTTTTAAACTATTATCTTTAGGTTTCTTAGAAAGTTTATTCTTTTTTAGAAAAGAATCTTTTAAAACATCACTTTTACTTTGACCTCCCAACCCCCAAAATCTAATATCATCAAAATATTTCTCTATTACATCCATTATTTGATTTTGTTTACTACGAGAATATTTTAAACTATTAAAAATTTCTCTAAATTTCGTAAAAGCTTCTTTGGAAAATAAAGATAACGTATATACTATTTTAGTTGTAATTTCTCTACTTTTTGTTATTTTAGTTAATTCATCAAATAAACTTGAAATATGTTCAGAATAATTAATTATATCTTTTTCCATTAATTCTATATATTTAGTTTTATTTATTTTAATTGTCATTAATAACTTTTTTAAAATATCATCAATTTTACCTATTTCTAAACTAGTATAATATTTATCTTTATATATATGTATTTCTAATTCTTTAGATATTTTCTCTATATCTTCAAGACTAACATCATATTTATATTTATTAATAATTATATCTTGAAAAAATTCTATTGGTAATAATCCGGTTGCTAATAGATAAGTTGAAAATACTCTTTTTAACTTTCTTAAATCTAATTCATGTTTAAGGTTATTCTTTAAAAAATCTTTATAAATATCTAATAATTCATTAGGAATAATACAAGTTGAATCTTTAAATTCAAACATGAATCCAAAGAATATAAAGGAAATCTTATACTCATTTAAACTATTTTTCTTTAAAGCCTTATCTAAGATAGCTAATTCATCTATTAAGATATAATCAGAAAGATAATGTTTAAAAAACTTCGGAATAATTATTTCTAAATTTTTAATATTTATATCTTTATTATCATCTTTAAATCCCGTTTCTTTAATACAATTACAAATATTTTCTAAATGTTCTTTATTAAGAAGTTCTAAACATTCATGTAAAGAATATCTTGGTTCACTTTCTATTTTAAATCTTTCATCTAATTTATTTTTCATACTCCTCCTACTTACCACAACAATGCTTATATTTCTTGCCAGATCCACATGGACATGGTTCATTTCTTCCTACTTTAACTTTTTTAATAGGTTGTTTTTCTTCAAACTCTCCAAAACTATAACCATTATAAAGCCAACAATAGATATAATCTTTATAAGAATTAAATAATTTTTGTAACTCATCTAAAAACTTCATAGTTAATTCAGAATGTATCTTTTTTAATTCATTAGCAGAATAATTATCAATTCCACGAGTTTCACTTACCAATATTAAATTATTTTTAATGGCTTTAGCTCTATCTTTATTTAATTTTAAAGTATTTATTAATTCATCTACCTTACTAAGATATTCATCTGTTTTTTCTATTTGAATTCGATCATACTTTTTAGGTTTATTTAAAATTTTACGTGATAAATAGATCTTTAAATCCTCTTCTGGCATTCCTTGAAAATAAGTATAATATTCTTTAACTATATCAAATCCAAAATCAATTACTTTACTATCAAGTTCTTTAATTGAATAATTAATATCATGATATTCTTTTAATATTTTTTGTAATTCATCTTTTTTAATAATTCCATTCATTTTAACATATGAAAATATAATAAAATCATCACTTTCAGAATACTCACTATCTAAAGTTATTTCATTCATACAACTATCATATATTTCATCTGGTATAATAATTCTTTGATTCTTATCTTTATCTAAATAGTAGAATAAATAGTTAAAAAAATCTAAAGGATAATCATCTTCAATAATCTTATTAATATCTTTATCTTTTAAATCTAGACACTTAACTAATTCTTCAGTTTCTAAAGTTTCAACATAACTATTTATAGAATCTAACATAATATTTACTAATTCATCTATATTATTACAATCATTTTCATTAATAATATCTTTTAATAATTCTTTATTAAGAGATTGTAAACAAGTTTTTAAATCTGTATTTTTAGGTTTCTTTATTAAATAATCTATCTTTAGAGAATCAAATTGAATTTCATTTTCAGTTCTTCCATTGTATCCCCATAATCTAAATTCAGGAAGTCTTTTATTAATTGCTTTAAATATTTTAGTTTCTTTATCTTTAGAAATATCATTAGCTTCAAATAACTCTTTTAATTGTTTAGAATATTCATTATAAGATGTAGATACAACTATATAAATTTTTAATATAAGGATATCATAATATTTACCTAATATTCTTTCAAGAGAATTTACAAAACTTTGATAAAAATCATCATATGAGAGTGCTTTTTCTAAAGATACTATTTTATAAGAATCACCCTCCTTAGACTTAAGTAGATTTTTTATATTTTTCTCACCAAATGGATCTATCATTGTTAAATATTTACCTTTATAAACTCTATTTCCTTGATCAAGGGCAATTTCTCTTATTTCTCTTTTGGTTATATCTAATTTATAGTTATTAATTAAAATATCATTTAAAATTTCAATTGGAATAATACCATTCATAGCAATATAACCCATAATTGATTTAGATGCGTATTCTAAATTAATTTGCTTTCTTTCATCATTAAAAAATTCTTCATATATTTGAAATATTTCATCTGGTATAACATAAGTTATCTTATTATTTTTTCTAAAAGCAAATAAAAATCCTAAACTTAATAATTCAAAACTAGCATCTTCTACTATATTAGTATCATCATCATAAGCATTTTTAATAATATTTATCTCTTTTATATGTTCATTAGTTTCAAATATTTCTTTAAATATTCTTTCATAATTATTTAATATTAACTTTATTTGCTCACTTCTTAAAGTTAAAAATTCTAATCCTAGTTTATAACTATAGGCTAAACTGATACAAGCTAAATTCGCATCACTTGCTACATTTAAACATTCTTCTAAAGAATAAACTATTTCTTTATCATTTATAAATTGTTCTAAATCTTCTTTATTCATAAAAAACTCCTACCTTCCGCAACAATGCTTATATTTCTTACCTGATCCACATGGACATGGTTCATTTCTTCCAACTTTTCTAACTTCTCCTGATAATATTCTATAAGCCATATCTTGAAACTCAATTGGAATAACTATTTTAAGTCCCTCACTTGACTCGTAAAAGAACATATACTTATATAATTCAGGATTCATTCCTTTAGTATCTTCAACTAAACAGTCATTCTTACTTAAAAAATTAACTAAATCTACTTTATTTAATTTTTTAATATTCTTTTCTACATCTCTAATTATTTCTCTATTTAATCCAACAATATCATTAACTTTATAATCTTTATAAAATTTTTCTTTATCTACTAAATTAGAAAGAATATTAAATAAAAATAATTCTTTAGGTCTTTCTTTTAATCTACTTCCTTTAAATACAGCTTCTTTTAAAGTATCATTAGCACTTTTACCATTACAAATATATAATTTAATATCCTTAATATTATCTCTTATAATTTTTATTACTTTATTTTTATTATTAGGTGCTATTTTATTATCTTTTAAAGTATCTTCAATTAAAATAAAACCACCTTCATAAAACATAGACACAAAACTTAAAATTTGAATAGCTAAAAAGATATTATTATTTAAATACTTACTCAAATCTTTAATAAGTTTTTTCAAGAATAAAACATAATCATGAAGTTCTTCTTCAGTATATATAGCATATTCTGATTTTGGCTTTTCTTTTAAAAGTAATTCCATAATTTTTTTTAATTCTTTTATGTTATATGCATAATACTTGTTTTTATAGGTTTCTAGTTTTAATTTCTTAACTACTTCCTTTATTTCTTCTAAACTTACATCTAAATGATATTTATTAAGTATAACATCTTCTATAAAATCAATAGGTACTATAGCATTAATTCCTATATAGTCAAGTAATATTTTTTCTACTTTTTGTAAATCTAATTCATGTTTTTTATTAGTCTTTTTATATTCTTTATAAATATCAATTAATTCTTTAGGTATAATATAAATATCTTTAGATGAAAAGTAATACATTATTCCATAACCAAGTAAAATTCTATTATATTTCTTTAATTCTTTATTTTTTAAAGCTAATTCTAATATTTCAAACTCTGATGAATACATGTTATTTTCAAGTCTTTCTTTAAAATATAAAGGTATCATTTCTTCTAATAAAACTCTCTTATCATTACATTCCATAAATTTGTTTTTATCAACACATTTTAAAAAGGAATATATAATATTTATACTATCATCTTTTAGACTATTTAAACATTCATGTAAGGTGTAAACAACTTTTCCATCTATGCTATAAGTTGTTTTATTAGTACTAACTAACATTTTTTCATAATTACTTAAATCATTTTCTTCAGAAAATTTTTCTAATACTTCTTTCCACATAACTGCTCCTTTTATATTTATATTTTATCATGTAAATCATATAAAGTAAATTAGTTAGAAGTTATTTTTTTAGTTTCAATTTTAAATTTCTTTCCAATATAAGCAATTTCAATCAAAGTTACATTATATTCTTTTAAACTTTCTTGATAATTTAACTTTTCTATTTCTTTAAAAGAATTTTTAATCTCTTTACTTAATCTTAAACTAGAAGAAGTCTTAAATACTATTATATAGGAATTACTAGAACTATTATTATTTGGTTTTAATACTAAATCATATCTTCCTTCACCTGGTTCATAATTATATTTAATATCAAATATTCTATTAGTTGAACCATATAATAATGCCATGATAAAACTATGATAAAAATTTTCACCTTTTTGCCTCTTAGGTACATTATAATAACTAAAACCTTTTCTAACAATAATTTCAAAACTACTTTTAAAATTTCTTATATTTCCAACTTTAAATATTTCGGCAAAATTTACACATATCCCAATCTCTGCCATCCAATTAATTGGTAATGATTGTAAATTTTCTCTAATTTCTAAATTAGGAATTATTAAAGTTGCATCATTTGGATTAGTAACAAATTTAATTGGAGTTAAATACCCATTTAGCATAAACAAAGTCCAAATGGTATTTTTTCTTGTTTTTAAACCTTTTAAGTCCATGAATAAATCTAATGTAATATGTTCTAATTTACCAGTTTCAAGTAGTTCATGAAAATTATTTAAGATAGTTGAATTATCATTCACTCTAAAAACTAACTTTCTAAGTAATTCAACATTTCCAGTTTCAGTCCAATAACTTTTTAATATATGAAGTTCATCATCCAAATAATTCAATATGTCCCACGGATTATAAATCTTTAAATCACCAAATAAATAACCATTATAATATTTTTTTATATCTTTACTACTTAATTTGTATTCTTCAAGTACTTCATCTACTTCACTTTCCGTAAATCCAAAATATTCTGAAAATTTAGAATCAGTTAAATTATAAAAATCTATATTATTAGCTCCACCAAAAATATCGCCAAAAGTCATACCAATTATACCAATTATTATTCCTTTTTCTAAGTTATTATTATCTTTAAAAGTTGTTTCAAATAATTGATTAATGAATGTTATTATCTCATCATAATATCCATTTTCATATGCATATAAAATTGGAGCATCATATTCATCTAATAAGACTATTACTTCCTTATTATAATAACATTTCAACATTATCATTAAATTAGATATGGCATCCATTAAATTATCATTTTTCTTATAATAATATTCTTGAAATAAGTTCTTATAATCTTTACTAATTTTATCACTATCTAATAAAAATAAATAATCTTCATATAATTTCCAAATCATTTCTTTATATTCATTTATAAATTCAGAATAACTATTACACTTCAAGGATTTAAATGATAAGGATATAATTGGATATTTATTCATTTCCCTCAAGTATTTTTCCCCTTGTTCCATTATCTTAAGTCCATTAAATAAATTATTATCTTTATACTTAATATTAAAATAATAATCTAGCATAGACAAATTTAAAGTTTTACCAAATCTTCTTGGTCTTAGAAAACAAAGTGCTTTTGATGCATCATCTATTAATTCTTTAATAAATAAAGTTTTATCAATATATAAACTATTTTCATCAATTATTTCTTTAAAATTGGATGTTCCAATTGCAATTCTCTTTTTCATTATATAAGTTCTCCTTTGATACAAGTATATCATATGAGAGACTATAATGCAACAAAAAATAAAAACAAACCTCCTTAAGTAGTTTGCAAAAAATAAAATAATTATCACATGATTTATTTTTAATAAGAAAAAGAATGTAGTATATAATGGGAATCTAAGTTTATAAAAACTATGCTCCAATTTAAATAAACGCATAAATACTCACATGAGGTTTGTATAAATATAATAAACTAATGTAAGAAAAAAATCAATAGGGTTTATCAATATTTGATAAATTAATTTAATTAAAATAATTTTTTAAAGAATTTACCTATTTTTTCAAATAAAGAGTCTTTACTTTCATTAACTTTATTAGTTTTACTTAAAATATCTTCTTCATAAATAACTTTCTTATTTAATAATACTTGAACACTTCCTAACTTACTATCATCTTTATCATTAACAATTATCTTTGTTTTAATATTGTCTTTTTCTTCACTTGTTAAAGGATAAGTAAATGATTCTTTAATATAATAATTTTTTTTAAAGATATTACTTGGTACTTTAAACTTATCTTTATCTAAAATAGTTGTATTTTGATAATTATTAAAGTAATATTCATATAACTTTTCATGGTTTTCATACATATTATCATCATCAAGTGTAACGATTAGTAAGTTTAAATTATTTTTAGAGGCTGTTGAGACTAAGGACCTACCAGCACTTGGAGTATAACCACTTTTAACAGATGTTATATATTTATAATCAAATAAGATTTGACAACGATTAACTAAAGCATATGATTTTTGATTTGATTTAAAGTCATAATACTTACTACCTGCTATTTCTCTAAATTCGGGATAGTTTAGATATAAGTATCTTGTTAAAATAGCCAGATCATAAGGAGTTGAATAGTTCTTTGTTTCTTCATCTAAACCATGAGGATTTCTGTATATTGTATTTTGCATTCCAATTTTACTTGCTTCTTCGTTCATCAAGAATACGAAATTTTCAATATCACCTGCAACATACGTTGCAATGACTACACTTGCATCATTCCCACTTCGAAGCATTAATCCATATAATAAATCTCTTAAAGTTAATTCTTCTTTAACTGATAAATACATATTAGTTCCATACATTTTTAAAACTTCATCACCAACTGTAACTTTCGAATCTAGCCGGTCTTTCGCATACGTTAAAGCAACTAGCATCGTCATTATCTTGGTAGTTGATGCAATTAATCTTTCCTGATTACTATCATTTTCATATAAAATCCTACCACTATCAATATCCATAACTATTGTCCCCTTACCAGTTGAAGAAATAGCTTTAACACTTAAAGTAGAAAGCAAAAGTATAAAAAGAAAAATAGGTAAAATCTTTTTCATTTAATCACCTATCTAAATATATGAAAATATTAAAAAATAAATACTATTAAACTTCAATATATTCCTTAAATTTAACATCTAAATTGAATAATTCATACTTATTTAATCTTCCTTCTAAAATATATGGATTATTCTTAACTAAAGTTATCTCAATTACTTTATCCTTACTATAGTAATCAACACAATATAAAGTATTATTATCTCTTTTAATAACTATTAATCTAATACTTCCCATTATATCTGAAATAATACTTCCTCTTGTTATTTCTTTAGATATTAACTTAATAACTTTTTTATTAGGAATATTTTTATGTTCTTCTCTTATACTTTTAATCATATCTATTTCTTTTAAACTAGCTCTTTTAATAGATACTATATTTTTATTTTTACCTATTTCACTACTTTCAAATTTTGTATAATATTTTTTATCATCTATTCTAATTTTTAAACTATTAGGAACACTTTTAAAATATATTCGATATACTAAATAATTGTTCTTATATTCTCCATAGACATAGTAATGTTTATTGGAATATCTAATTATATCCCCTCTTCTAATTGAACCAACTAACTTTTTTTCTTCTTCATATTCCCTTTTAAAAATATCAAATAATATTTGTTTTTTACTATTTAAACTATTAATTAAATTTAGTTTTTCTATTTTAGATACTTTAATAGTGTCATTATAATTAAATACATATTTAGTTGTACCTACTTTAATTACTCTATCTTTATCTTTACTAGTCTTAGATACTTTCATAAGGTAATAGTAGTTATCATCTTTATTATAGATATAATAATATTTATCTTGATAATAAACGATATCTCCTTTAGTAATTTCATATTTAATTTTAAGTTTATTATTTTTATTTTTTCTTTGATTAAGATAAACTAATTTTTTTAAATAGTTAAAGTCAAAATAATCTAATTTATCTATATATCTAATAAATTGTTTGGTTTTAAATATTTTAATGTATCTAGCAATAACATAAGTATTTTTATCTATATCATATTTATCTTTAGATATTTCAAAGTAAATGCTTTGTTTGGAAAAGTCTTTGTAACTAGTTGTTCCATATAGGGCATATATTCTAAAAATTCCTTTTTTTAAAATAACAAAGGGTCCAGTTTGATGTTCTTCGGGGATTTTTGTTTGTTCTTTTTTAGTTTTATATCTTTTAACCCAGATGATATCTCCTTCTTGGATATTTTTTCTAATTTTTATTATGTTTTTTAGTTTTTCTAATAAATTCATAAACCTCCTTCCAAATCCATTTATTCCAGGTCAAATATGTTGTATCATAGAATTATCAAAAAAACAAGGTTCATTTTGAAATTTTTAGAAAATTTTAATAAAAATGTTGACAAATAGTCACAATTGAGATATTATTGATATAAAGAAGTGATAGTAGAAGTTTTCTATAACAAAATATGTGTAATATTATTGAAAGGAGATGCTATGAGAGAAACAAAAACAAGTACTATAAAACTTCCTAAAGATTTTTTCTCTAATATTAATCCTTGTAAAATCAATCATAGTAATAAATGTAAGGAGATTGATAAACCATTTGAATGGAGTGAAAATGTACTTAATGGAAAAACTAAAGTTACTTTAGTTCCATGTTTTTGATAATTAATTTAGCCTTAATGGCATGAATTATGGATTTAGGGCTTCTAGCCCATGATAAAAAAGGTGTTAACCCTTTTGTTGTATCATATAAATGGATACAGGAGCAGAAATGCTTAGACAGTATTATACCAAAATGGTATATACTATGACAGGTGCCGATAGGCATAGACAAAAGACTAGTCAAATAGTCTTTTTATATAAATTAAAAATTCAAAAAATTAACTAATAATGTTGACAAATAGTCACATATGAGATATTATTGTTATAAAGAAGTGATAATAGTTCTTTCTATAGATTGTAATTGACTGCATTGCGAAGAGAAATCAATGGACATATTAGTCAGTCAATATCTAACATAAGAATAGTATTGTGAAGAAAGGTTGATGGACATATTAGACTATTCGTCGTTAGTGAGAACTCTATTATCAGAGTTCTTTTCACTATTTTAAGGAGGATAAAAAAATGAATATTGTATTAAAGGAAAAAAATCAAATAGAAAAAATCAATGATAGTTGTTTAACATATAAAAAGGCTTATAATTCAAAATATGCTAAATTTTCTAAACTTGGTGATTGGGTAGAAAAAGAAAGTACCTATTTTTACGAAGAAAGTAGGAATACAAAACAAACTTATTTGAAATATAGTTATGGGCAATTAATAAAAGTAGATTTTGGAATAAATATTGGAACAGAACTTAGTCATACACATTTTGCTATAGTACTTAATAATGATGATACTATAAAAACTGATAACATCACTGTACTTCCATTAACTTCAAAAAATGGTTATAAAAGAATTTCTCTAGGAAATTTAATAAAAGAAACGCATACTTCTTTAAAATACCAAAATCATACATATGGTATTATTACACAAATTAAAACAATAAGTAAAAAAAGGATACTTTCAAACAATAACAAACATTTTTGTAGCAAAGAGGTAATGAATAAAATCAATAAAGCCTTAAAAGAGTATTTAAATATAAAAGAAATTTAAATTTTTGCAAAAAAATGTTAAAAATTCTTGACAATTAGCATAATAATGTAATATAATTCTATATGTCGCGAGACGATTAGAATTGTATTTGGGGCATTAGCTCAGCTGGGAGAGCGCCACGTTTGCACCGTGGAGGTCAGGAGTTCGATCCTCCTATGCTCCACCAAATAAAAAATTAATCTTGATTATACAAGGTTTTTTATTTTAATTAAAACAACGATAATAAAAATAGATACCATAATACATATGGTATCCCAAATTCTCGGCTAAAAAGCCGAATGTCCAGTTAAGGACGCAATTACACAATAATTAAATTGTGTAATTACTATAACATATTATATACACTTTGTCAATTACTTTTTCAAAAAATTTACTAATTTTTCAATTTTTAAAGTAGTTTCTTCCTTAGTTTGCATATTTTTAACTCTAATTTCTTTAGATTCTATTTCATTACTACCAATTATACTAATATAATTAATATTTTCATGTTCAGCATATTCAAAACATTTAGAAACTTTCTTTTTATTCATTTCAACTAAAACCGATATACCATTATCTCTTAAGGTGGTTGCTAGTTTTAAACATTCTATATTAGTATCAAGAGGTACTAAATAAATATCAATTAAACTTTGATTAGTATTTTCAGATTTTAAAATTGTATATATTGGCTCAAGTCCAAATGATAAACCAATAGCTGGATATAAATTACCATTATCCATAAAATCCGTTATTATCTTATTATAACGTCCACCGGCTCCAAGGGCACATGTAAGTCGCATTTTCTTATCATAAAACTCAAAGACTACTCCTGTATAAATGGTTAAACCTCTAGCAAGAGTTGGAGTAAATTTACAATCATCTATTATACCTAGTTCTTGTAAATAATTATTTAATTCCTTTAACTCTTCTAATCCTTCTTTAATATTAATATTAGACGTATCTTTAAAAATATCTTCATATTCTACTAAACTATAATTAAAGTTAGTTAATAAATTATTAATAGTATCAATAGTTAAACCTAAATCTTTTAAATTACTAATTAATTCTTCATGTGTTATTTTTTCAAGTTTATCAATGACTGAGATTACACTTGGAATAAGGTCATCACTTACTCCTACTTCCTTGATTAAACCAGACATAAGTTTTCGATTATTATACTTAACAAATACTTCTATTCCAAGTTCATTATAAGTATTAATAGCCATCAAGATTTGTTCAGCTTCAATAATTCTATTATCAATTCCAACAACATCTATATCACATTGATAAAACTCTCTAGTTCTACCTAGTTTAACAGGACCATTTCTAAATACCTTACCTATTTCATATCTTCTAAATGGTAATCTTAAATCTTTATTAAGACCAATTACTTTACAAAAAGGAACTGTTAAATCATAACGTAGACCAAGATTTCGTTCTCCTTGGTCTTTTAATTTATAGATTTCATTTAAAATCTCAGCATCATCTGAATACTTATAAGCAAGTAAATCATAATAATTTAAAATAGGAGTTTCGAGAGGTAAATAACCATATTTTTCAAAATTAGTTCTTAAAGTATTAATTATTTTATTTCTTAAAACTTGTTCATTAGGCAGGAAATCCGAAGTTCCTTTTAAATTCATTAATTTCATAAATCACCTACTTATCTCTTACTTGGGCTTTGAATTTACTTTCTATACCCTCGATTATTTTATCAAATATTTCCATAACTTCATCATCCGTTAAAGTTCTATTCATATCATTAAATGTTAGTTTAAAAGCTAAAGACTTCTTTGTACTATCAATTTTATCTCCTACATAATAATCAAATATTTGAATATCCTTAAGAAGTTTTCCTCCAAGTCTTTTGATTTCTTTTAAAACATTACTTGCAACTATATCTTTATCTAAAATGAAAGCTACATCTTTTAAGATAGTTGGATATTTACTAATTTCAGAAACGGTAATTCCTTTAACTCTATTTTCTAATAACTTACTAACAGAGATTTCCATGACATAGATATCATCTTTACCAAATGCAGGATTTATTTTTCCAATTATACCAATATTTTTACCATTAAGAATAATACTTGCACTTTGATATGGATGTAATTCTTTAGGAAGGTCTGTAACTTCTAAAGTATATCTATCTTTAAATCCTAAGAAATCAAGTAAATCTTCTAAAATACCTTTTATATCATAGAAATTAAATTTAATCGTTTCAAAACCTAACTTATATTCTCCAGATAATAATGCAGCAAGTTTCATTTCTTCTTTGTATTCTTCATTTTCTTTATAAAAACCATTACCCATTTCAAAAATATGGATGTCACTTATTCCTCTTGATTTATTATATATATAGATATTCATTAAAGATGAAAGTAAACTATAACGCATAACAGCATGGTCTTCAGTCATTGGGTCTAAAACTTTAACCATTTCTTTAACATCAGTTTGGAAATATGGGAATTCCGATTCTCTAATTAAAGCATAACTTAAACATTCATTTAGACCAAGGTTCGCCATTTTATGTTTTATTTCTCTTAAAGTTTTATTGAATTTTCCAGGTTTAAGAGGAACGGTTGGAAGTTTACCAACAATATTTTCAAGTCCATAGAATCTACCTACTTCTTCAATTAAATCTTCTTTAATTGAAATATCAATTCTTCTTGATGGAACTTTAACTTTTAAAATATCTTTATTTTCTTTAACTTCAAATTGTAAGTTCTTGAATATTTTAATTACTTCTTCATGTGGCACTTCTAAACCTAAAACTTTATTTATTTTATCAAAAGTTATTTCGATTTCTTTATCATCTTTATTTTCTTTATCATAGATAACTAATCCTGTTTGAATTTTAGCATCAGCATATTTTTCTAAGAGATTGCAGCATCTTTCAATTGCAAGATAAGTTCTATTTGGGTCAAGTCCTTTTTCAAAACGATTGCTGGCTTCACTTCTTAAGATTTTTTTAGAAGTCATTCTGATTTTAACATTATTGAAGATGGCACTTTCAATGATGATATTCTTGGTATTATTGGTTATTTCAGTATCAAGTCCTCCCATTACTCCGGCTAGTCCAATTGCTTTTCCATGAGATGAGATTACAATGTCATCAGATAAGACTCTTTCATTTTTATCAAGGGTTGTTAACTTTTCACCCTCTTTTGCATTTCTTACTTCAAGTTCGCCACCTAAAGTATCGGCATCATAGAAATGTAAAGGTTGTCCAGTTTCTAACATAACATAGTTTGAAATATCAACAACATTATTAATTGGTCTAATACCACTTGCAATAAGTCTTTCTTTAATAAAATCAGGACTTTCTTTGATTACAACATTTTTAACACTTTTTGCTAAGAATAAAGTACAGTCCTTTGTATTTACTTTAACCTTAAAACTTTTGTTGATATCTTCTCCTTCTTCTTTAAAAGTTGTATCCATTTCTTTAACTTTGTTTCCATAAATTGCTCCAACTTCATAAGCCATACCTAAAATACTAAGTAAGTCGCCACGATTGCTTGTAAGTTCAAAGTCAATTACTTCATCATCAAGTCCAAGATATTTGATAGGGTCATCCCCTACTTTCGCATCCTCACCTAAAACACAGATACCATTTATATCTTCTTCATGTAAATATTTTTTATCAAGTCCAAGTTCAAATAAAGCACATAACATTCCATTGGATTCAACTCCCCGGATAACACTTTTCTTGATAGTTACTTCCGGTAAAACAGCACCGGGTTTAGCAACAATTACTTTAATACCCTCTTTAACATTCGGAGCCCCACAGACAATTTGAAGTTTCTCAGTTCCAATATCAACAAGTGTTACATGAAGATGGTCACTATCAGGATGTGGTTTACACTCTAAAACTTCGCCAATAACCAAGTCCGTTGCCGGAATTAAAGGTGATGCACTATCATATTCATTACCAATCGAAGTCATTCTATCCGCTAATTCTTGATAATCAACAGGAACATCTACATAATCTTTTAAAAATTTTGTACTTAACTTCATTTTAATCAACATCCTTTCTATCAAATTGTTCTAAAAATCTTATATCATTTGTATAAATTTGTCTGATATCAGTTATGCCGTATTTAAACATAGCAAACCTGTCAATTCCAGGTCCAAAGGCAAATCCTGTATACTTTTCAGGGTCATAGCCAGACATTCTTAAAACATTAGGGTGCACAACCCCTGCTCCTAAGACTTCAATCCAACCTGTTTGTTTACAAAGACTACAGCCTTTTCCTCCACATTTAAAACACGTAACATCAACTTCACATGATGGTTCTGTAAATGGGAAGTAACTAGGACGGAACCTAACATTGGTTTTTTCTCCAAGTAACTTCTTAGCAAATAACTCTAAAGTACCTTTTAAATCCGCAAGGGAAATATCTTCTCCTACTACTAAACCCTCAAATTGCATGAATTGATGAGAATGCGTTGCATCATCATCTCTTCTATAAACCTTTCCTGGGCAAACAATTCTTAAAGGTGTTTTATCTTTATTTGCTTCCATGGTTCTTACTTGAGCAGGTGACGTATGTGGTCTTAATAAATAATCCTTATCTAAATAGAATGTATCTTGAGCATCTCTCGCAGGATGTCCCTCAGGTAAATTAAGTTTTGTGAAACTATTCATATCGGTATCAATCTCAGGTCCTGAGATAACATCATATCCCATTGATACAAATAAGTCTTCTAGCTCCTCAACAATTCTTGTCATAGGATGAATACTTCCCTTTAAAGACCTTCTACTAGGTAAAGTAATATCAATCTTTTCACTATTTAACTTCATATCAAGTAACATTTTATCTAACTCTTGTTCTTTAGCATTAAGTTTTGTTGTTACTTCTTCCTTAATAAGATTTAAAAACTTACCATATTCTTTCTTTTCCTCATTAGGAATTTCTTTCATTTTTAAACTTAAATTAGTAACTATTCCATTTTTACCTAAATAACTAGCCTTAATGGTTTGTAAATCATTTTTCGTTTTAATACTTTCTAAATCACTTTCTAATTTTTTAATTATATCTTCTCTTTCCATATATTCCTCCATTTATTTCCTCCATTTAAAAATATTCTTATATATTCGGCAAATTCATGCTTTCTGCTGCCGTTTCCACTACCAGCAAAGACCATATGTCTTTCTCCTTCTAAATAGGTGATATATTTTTCTTCACTTTTAATTGCCTCATAAATCTCCATCGGTGTTTCAATCGGAATTACTTGATCCATCTCACTTTGTAAAATTAAAGCCTCACACTTAACATCTTTTAAACAAGAATGATATTCTTTAACTAACTTTACAAATTCTAAAAAGAATGGAAACGAAGTATGTAAAACCCTACTAAATACTTCTATATAATCCTTATAATCTTTGTTTTCTAAAATATCAACCTTATTTTGTTTTAAATTTAAATATGTATAAGCCGCATTTAAGAAAACAACTTTTTTAACTTCTTTGTACTTACTTGCAACATAGCCTGCTAAAATACCTCCCATACTATGACCTATTACATAAATAGTTTTATATCCATGATTAATAAGTTCCATAATTTCTGAATCCATGAACTTAATCCAGTCCATATACTCTACTTTTTGATAATTCTCTTCATTTTTATGATGTCCTGGTAAAGTCTTTGAAAAGACATCAAAACCTGAATCATAAGTTAAATAGTTTTGCAAATACTCATTATCAGAAATTGTTCCTATGAAACCATGAATAATCAAGACAGCTTTTTTCATACCCTACTCCCTTCACTTAAAAAGGATGATACCAAAGGAGTGCAAAGCACGGTACCATCCTAATTTTTACTTAATTATCTTAACGCGATTAACGATTTATTTCAGGAAGTGAATTCATCTATCCAAGTTATTAGTTCCCAGCACCCACTAACTCTCTTTAAACTTTAAAATAAACTACTACTTTTCCCTCATCAATAAATTATACAAGCATATTATAGCATTTATATCTTTAACTTTCAAGCCTTTTTTACCTTTTTCTTACTTTTACGCTTTTTATCCTTGACAATAAATCTGTCTAATCCTGCAAGAAGTGGTGGTAACATTAAAAGAATTAAAATAGTTGAACAAATAGTACCCGCGGAAATGGTCCTACAGATTTTAGAAGCAATAGCTGATGTAAATAGTGCAATTATCAAGGTTACAATTATTAGAATAGAACTAGAAGTTAAAATAGCATGAATAGCTTTGTTGTAAGACTCTTTAATTGCCTCTTTAATATTTAAAGTCTTCCTATTTTCAAGATAATAAGAAGTATATAAAATAGCATAGTCAATAGTTGCTCCCATTAGAATACTTTGAACAATCAAAATAGCTATAAAGTAAACATTATCTTTTGCTAAAGATAAACCTCCCATAGTTAAGAAAACAGCACATTGAATTATTAAAACCAAAATTGTTGGAATAATAATTGATTTAAAAGTAACTAAGACAACAATAAATATAGCAAGCATTGTAAGAATTGTTATTAAATTTAATTCATTATCAAAAGAATTACTCATCTCATATGCCATCGGTGAATCTCCAATTAAATAATAATCTATATCACTTAAATAATTATTCGTACTCTCAATAAACTTAAAAGTTTCTTCGCTTTCTAAATCATACTTTGTATTTAAAACTACTCTTGAATAATTTTTACCAACTAATAACTCCTTAGAATCATTAATTTCATCTTTAGCCTCAATTATATTCTTAACCATATCATTATCTAAATAATCATCAAACTTCGAGTCATTCAAGATATTATCATTTAAGAAATTAACAAACTCTTCAACTGTTATCTTCCAACTACTATCAAACTCATTTACACTTCCATAATAAAGATATAAAATATCAATTGTATTTTTTTCTACCTTATTAGATAACTTATCTATAATATCATAGATTTCCTCTTTATTATACTTAATATTATTTAAACTATCATTCATAATTTTAGTTACAGTTTTTAATTTATCTATCTTATTATTATCTAATTTATCTTTATATTCAGAACTTACTATATCATTAAGTAAGAAACTAACAAACTCTTTTAAAGATAAAGTATAATTCTTATTTACATAAGTATAGTTATATAATCCATATAATAATTTTAAATCATTTTTATTCAAATTAAGAAAATTAGCAAGATTAGTACTATTATATTTCTTATTATTTAAAGTATCAGTCATAACTCTATTTACTAAAGTTAAATCATTTACTTTACTACTTATACTTGTCTTTAACATACTATCATTTTTATTATTAAGAATAAAACTTGTAAATTCTAAAGGTGTAAGTTTAATATCTTGAGTATTAAATACATATAAAGTATAAATTTCTTTAGCAGTCTCTTTCTTTATTCCTAAAAACTCTAATTCCGAATAACTATATTTAGTATCACTTAGACTACTAACCATTATTTTCTTTAATAATTCTAATTTACTTAAAGTATTAGTATCTAAACTATTTTTAACTTCACTTTCCAAAATTAAGTTAATAAGTCCTAAAGGTGTTTCTACTAAAGTTTCTTTGTTATCTAAATATTCTATTAAATTAAAAATCTTATTAATATCTTCTACTTTTATATTTAATATCTTACTTAATTCATTCTTATCATATTCTTTAGTATCAAGAGATAATTTTTCCATATCTAAACTACTAAATAAACTTGTATCTAGTTCATTTAAATAAGGAGTATCAGTTTTTAGATAACTTACTTTATTAAGAAAATCAATTATTTTATACTTACTTTGATTATCTTCTTCTAATCTCTTAATTAGTAAAAGATTATCTATTAAATTAGAATCAATCATGAATAATTTATTTAAAGAATTACTATCCATCTTTTCATTTAAATAATCTTTATTACTGAATGTTTTTAACATATTCAAGTTATCAATATCATCTTGCTTAAATAAACTAGAATAATTTTTATCTTTTAATATATAATCTAAAGTAAAATTACTAAATTCATTGATTGTCATTTGATAATCAAGATTACTTTTTAAAATATAATATTTTATTAAATCATTTACTTTTGTTTTATCTATATTAAATAAACTAGCTAAACTATCTTTATTAAGTTTTTTATTAATTGTTTCTTTATTTGTAAATTTTGTTAAAGTATTTAAACTAGATTTATCGGTAATTTTATTGGCATACTTTTTGTTAGTTAAAACATCTTTATTGATAAATCTAGTAAATTCTTCTAAAGTTAACTCTTGATTAGTATTTTTTGATAAGTAATAAATTAATAATTCTTTAATACTATCATTATCTATTTCTAAAATATTTGAAATATCTCCTATACTTCTTTTTTTATTGATATTATTACTAGATATAAAGTTCTTAAGTCTTGTTATATCTTTCTTTGTTTCAGCATCTATTTTTTCATTAGTACTAGAGTTAGTATAAGCATTGGTTTCAATAAAGTTAATAAAGTCATTGAAAGTTATTTTACTTTCATTTTTAGTATAATAATCATAATAAATTATTTTTAATAAATATTCTTCTAAAGAAGTATCACTTCCTAAGTCATTTAATTTTTTATTTAATTTATCATAACTTAATTTTTGATTAATGGTATTGCTATATCCAAGGACTTCCTTTATTTTGTTATCTTTTTCTAAAGTTTCTAATTTACTAGCTATTTTTTCTTCATCTTTATTTTTATAAATAATTGCCATTTGATTTTGTTCTTTAAAGACTTTGGAAATCATATCACTTTCTTTATCGGTATAGTCTATTCCTAAGTTACCTTTTAAGATAAAACTTAAAATAAAGATTATTAAAAAAGTTGGAATGGCTAGAAATCTTGTTTTATAACTTAAAGATGCAAGTTTTTTTAACTTAATATGCGGAGTTTTCTTCTTGGTTTTAATAATCCATTTATCAAACATTAAGATTAAAGATGGTAAAACAAAGAAGATGCAAAGTAAACTGAATAAAACTCCTTTAGCTAGAATAAATCCTAGATCTTTACCAATTGTAAAACTCATGAAAATAAGAGCTAGTAAGCCAACGATTGTTGTAATAGAACTACTTGAAATTGCAAGGAACGCTTTATGTAAAGCCTTTTTCATAGCCTTGACTTTATCTTTTTCCATTTTTTTCTCTTGGTCATACCTATTCATGAGCATAATTGAGTAATCCATCGAAAGTGCCATCTGAAGAATGGCTGCAATTGAGTTGGTTATATGCGAGATACTTGGAAATATTATATTAGTTCCTTTATTTAAAATAACAGCCATTAGAATTGATGCTAAGAATAAAAATGGTTCAACGTATGATTCACACATGATTATAAGAATTATTAAAGCACAAAAAACAGCAAGAACAATAATGCCAAATGGTAATACATCTTTATTAGATTCTGTTACATCCCCACTTGTAGAAATATGATAATCTTGATATTTATCATTAACCTCTGTGTATATATCTTTAGCAAGTTTACTATCTTTCTTAGCATCAATTGTCATAGTATATAAAGTATAATTATCTTTATTATAATCGTCGGTTTCATCATGTTCGACTTCTTTTACACCTTTTATACTTTCTAACTCTTCTTTAATTTTTACTTTTTCATCACTTTTTAAATCTTGAAACATAATATTTAAAGTACTAGTTTCAACATTTTTAAATTCTTTATCCATAATATTGTTACCTATTCTAACCTTACTTGATAAAGGTAAATACTTGGCAATATCATAGTTAATTTTTACATTACTAGATAAAAAGAAGCAAGTAATTGTAAAAATAATAAATAAACCTAAAATAAAATATCTTTTATCGACTATAAAATCTGTAATTTTTTTCATGTTAATAGTCTCCTTCCTAAAACCACATTACATTATATTCGTTTAGTCTAAGTTATGAAAGTATAAAATTATATAATCTGTCTAAATTTAGACAATTTATGATAAAATGTATTTATTTTAAGATAAATAAGTGCTATAATATTTACAATTTTTGAAAGGAGTAATTGTATGAAAGTTCAATGTCTAAATTCATCAGCTATTAAAACAAGGAATTTAATTAAGAAAACATTTGCTGAACTATTAAATGAAAAGCAATCTTTAGAAAAGATAACGGTAACGGAACTTGTAAAAAGGGCTGATATTACAAGAAGTACTTTTTATACCCATTATGCTAATATCTATGAAGTAGTTCAGGAATATAAAATGCAAACAATTGAAATTATTTGTAATGATGACTTAAAACTTTATACAAGAAGTGATATCTTAGAGTATTTTGATAATATATTTACTTGTTTAAAAGAAAATGAAGAGACTTACAAGTTATTATTAACGGTAAATGATTCTTTACTATTTTTAGAAAAACTAAAAAAAATAGCTAGTAAAAAAATAACTGATGCTTTAGTAAATATTTATCCTACTAAAGATTATAATCTAACTATTTCTTTTTTAATGAATGGAATTACCATTGAAATTATTAAATACTTTCGAGAAGAATCTAACTATACTTTAGATGATTTATTAGTAAATCTTAAAGATTGGTTTCAAAAATTAGTTATTTAATTATCTTTTAAAATAAGGAACTATAAAGATTACAAAGATAAATACTACAACAAGAAGACCATAAGTTTTATTTACTAAACTATAATAAACTGTATAAGCCAAGAATCCAAAGTAAAAAGTAAAGAAACTTATTTTAAAGATTTTCTTAAAAATATTTGCTAACTTATCTTTACTTAGTAATTCAAAGATTCCTTCTAACGTATAACAAATTGAACAAACAAGGAAAGGTATAATCATTAATCTTGCCAAATTATCATTTTTAAATATTGCCCAACTTAAGATACTAAAAGTAATTAAGCCAACAGTAATTTTTCTTATGCTAATTATATTTTTCATATTCTACTCTGATAACTTTTTAATTGCATCCTTAAGTAAACCTAAGTCTTTAGCTTTCTTTAATGAAACTAAGTTTAATAGAAAACTTTCTATATAGTCTTCACTATCATCATCCTCATTATCTTTTAAAGTTAAAGTTTTATCATTTATTTCAAGTACTTTTTCTTGTTTCTTTAATATCCCTTGAGTCCATTCAACAGATGCATATTTTAAATATTCTTCGTCAACTAAAATAGCAGCATCAAGACTATAGTCTAATACTCCAGGGTCATATAAGTTAAAAAAATTAGCATATTCTAAAGCATGATAATTAATACCTAATAAAATATATGATTTTTTTAATATATTAAGTAATACATCTAAAGAATTAATATTTTCAAGTAAAGTTATAAATGCATCTTCTTGAATGTCAAAATCATGTTCATATATATCATGTAATTTAGTATATTCAAGTAATTGTAACATCTTAGGGTGTTCTTTTATTTTTTTTGTTGGATTTTTTATTCCTAACGCTTTAATTAATTCTTCCATCTTTATCTCCTTTCTTTCTCTTTATAATATTAGAAATTATAAACAATATAATACTTGGTATTAGAAATTCTATTCCTCTTAAGATTATATAAGTATAAAATGGGAAAGAAGTAGAATAAGAATCATACCTAAAGTAATCAACTGCAAGCATTCCTAAAAATATAATAACTAAAATAGTAGCTAAAATATTTAAATATTTAGATACCTTCATAAACTACCTCCTATTCAAATTCAATTGTACTAATTACATCATATAATTTAGAATCTGGATATTCATTACTAGTTGCAATCATATATTCATAATTACCATGTTCAATCCTTACTATTTTAATACCTTCAGTTTCCAATATATAACCTTTATAATCACCATTTATAACTGTAACTTTATTATAACTTGGAAAAGTTATATTTAAAGAAAGAATTAAAGCATAATCTCTTCTAATAGAATTAATACTTTTAAAAATACTTGTTTTAAAAGTATAATTGTTAATTAAATATTCATATAATTTAAAATTATTATCAACATTATTTTTATCAAAATCTTTCTTTAAATTATACCAAAATCCAACATTACTAGTTTCTTTTTCAACAAAAGTTACCATACTATTTAATTCATTTATATTAAAGAAAACAGGAATAGATGTATCTTTTAATTTATAAGCATGTTCATTTTCATCAGCAACTTCAAAGTCATTTCTAATTTTTAAACCTCTAAACTCTACATAATCCATTATTTGTTCATTGGTTTTCTTAATTGTAATAGTTTCTTTATTATTAAAAGCCTTCTTTACATTTTCTATGTAAGGATACTCATTTTCTTTTGGAAAACTTACTACTAAAAATATTTTAATTCCTAAATAGATTAAAAATAATACTATAAATATAATTAGGATAATTTTTACACTTTTTTTCATATCATACCTCATTTAAAGTATAACAAAAAGATAGGCATTTGTAAATACCTAATCTTAACTACAAATGCCACCTTGTTTTAGAAATTTCTTTTTAGTTAAATTAAGAGAATCCAAGGCTTCTTTATAAGAATAACCAGCACTAAATTCTAATTCATAAACAACACTATTATCTGATATATCAGTTTCTTTAACATATATTTTCCATAGATAATCATAGGATTCATAAGGTTCAAACTTCTTAGTTTCTTGATTATATTTTTTAACAATGCCTGGAGATATCATTAAATTATATTTTCTGTTATTTAACTTACATTCAATTCCTTCTTGATTATTTTCTGTAAAATCTCTTAAAGTAAAACCATAAATTCCAATTCCTAGTAATAAAGCTAAAACAATAATATAAATACCTAAGAATAATTTATTTTGTCTTTTTAATACTTTTTCCGTTTTTGATACTTTATCAATGATAATATCTTTAGTATCAATACCTAGTAATTCATCAGCACTTACTTTAAATATTTTAGAAAGCATTACTACTTGTTCTGAGGTTGGTGTAGTCTCCCCTAATTCCCAGTTAGATATAGTCTGTCTTGAAACATCTAAAAGTTCAGCTAACTCTTCTTGTGATAACTTAGCTTCTTTTCTCTTAATTTGAATATTTTTTCCTAACATTTTTTCTCCTTTCCCCCTTATTCTATATCTAACTAATTAAATATACTAGCAAATATCTTTGGAATGATGGCTAACTTTTTTAACAATTATTATTTTTAAAATAAATTATTAACTAGTTTTATATATTCATTTACTAAATTACTGGTTTTACTCTTATAAATAATATCTTTAGCAAGGGTTATATCATCCGTTATAATATTATCAACTTTTAAATCAATCATTTTATTAATATTTTCTTTCGTGTTAACTGTCCAAACATAAATTTGTTTTCCTTCCTTATGAACCTTTTTAACTAAGGACTCCGTTATACTTGAAGCTTCAATACTAAAGTTATCAGCATCCTTAAGAGATAAGATATCACCATAAGCAAAACTCATGACATAGACAGTTTCAATACTACTTTCATATTTTTTAACATTTTCTAAAACATTATAGACTTGCGAAGTAATAACACAGTTATCTTCAAAATGATATTTTTTAATAATATCAACAACTAATTTTTCAAAGTCTTTCTCATAACCAGTTGGTTTTAATTCAATATTTAATTTCATATTATTTTCACTGGCCCATTTAATGGTATCATCTAAAAGAGGTATTCTTTCATCTTTAAATTTTTTATCTAAATGACTTCCTGCATCAAGATTTTTTATCTCATCATAAGTTACTTCCCAGGTATTCTTATTAACTCCCGTTGTTCTTTTAAAATTTGTATCATGCATAATGATAATTTTTCCGTCTTTCGTCTCTTGCACATCAAGTTCTACCCAATCAGCCCCTAACTCTTTAGCTCCTTTAAAAGCACTTAAAGTATTCTCAGGGTACAAAACAGATGCTCCCCTATGAGCAGTTACTTCTAATGTTCTTACATATTCAATATTTAAATTATATTTTCCTTTATAAAGTCCATAAGTAAATAGAACTGCTAAAACAAAAGCCAAACTTCCTAAACCTATTACTACTCTTTTTAATATTAAATGATTTTTCTTATTTCTTTTATTTTCTAATACTAAAACTTGACTTATCTTTTCTTTTTTATCTTGTTTATGCAAATAGAACAACACACTTATACTAGCATAACTAATTGGGGTTGATAAAACTGTAACGATAATAAATGATAAAGCAATAAATATCCAAATAATAGTTGAAGTAATACTTTTTAATATAATAATCTTACCAAATAATTTATTAAATAAAACTATAACTAAGATACCAATTATAATAAATAATAAGTAGATAATTGTAAGAATAATTTGGATAACTA
Organism: uncultured Bacilli bacterium; assembly: GCA_947629475.1. Classification (GTDB taxonomy): domain Bacteria; phylum Bacillota_I; class Bacilli_A; order RF39; family UBA660; genus RUG591. Next base: position 1,576 of record CANRDV010000010.1, on the reverse strand, counting down.
TTAAAGTTAATAAATCTTTTAAATGATGCTTTTTACTTAATTCAATGCTTTTTCTTCTTGCTTCTTTAAAACTTAAATCTTCTAAAACATAATAATGAAGGGCATATATCCATCTTAAGAGAATAATAGTTAAAATTATAATTAAAATACTAAAGATAATTAATAAAGTTTGATTTTTCACAATAAAATCCATAATAAACTCTGGTATTTTAATCGTAGTTACTAAATTAGATGATAAACCTATATTTAAAAATGGTATTAAGAATAATACTAAGAATGCTAAAGGAATATTCTTTAGTTTAAAGATATTTTTGCATTTATTTAAAGATACTAAAATAACATCCATTACTTTAACTTTTCTTTTATGATAAGAATTATCTAAAATAGTAATAATTGTTGTTATATCAAACATTGTATATAAAGTCATTAATAGAAATAAAATAATTAACATAACTAAAGTAATAGGATTAAGTAAGAATTTTGGAATATTCTCAATTGTTAAATAAGTAAATCCTGTTAATTTCATAATTAAGTTAAATCCACTTATAAATAAAGGAGTAAAAATCATTAAACTTAATAGTTTAAATAATAGTTCAAAGATAATTAAAGTCTTTAAATTATAAGTTATTATACTTAATACTTGTTTTGTTTTTTTCATAATTTCACCAACTACTAATATTATAATATATTTCAATTTAAAATCAAGATTTTAAGTTAAATAATAGAAAAAACACAATGATTTACATACCATTGCATTTATTAGTCTTTTAGTTTTAAAAGTTAAATTATTAGTTTCTTGCAAATTCTTTAAAAACTTTAATTAAAGTTTCTTGTTCTTCGGAAGTTAAATATGTTGTTTCAAATTCAAGATTAGATAAATCATACTCTCTTTTATCTTCATCTATAAACTCTTTTAATACTTCTTCCCCTTGCTGAATAATATTTTCAAGCGATAATATCTTCAAATTTTTGGACATTACTATTTAAAGATAAATGTTCATTAAATATATAGGTGTTTTCTTTATAATCGTAATACTCTTTTAAAAGTGTTGGTGAAGTTTCAATACCCAAATATGAATGCTCAGTAAGTTTAGCAGAACCAATACGAGTATCAGGCTGCTCTTTTTTATCAATATTTACAAATTTAAAATATTGTCCCTTAAATTCCTCCTTCAACAACCAAATTGTATCATAAAAGCAAATGTGTATCAAGTGAATAAAGTACATTTTTTTAAAAAATATTTCTTTTACTTTTAACTAAAAAAAATAAAGATTTTTTATAACTTCATTAGCAATATAAAATCCTTACTTTTTTCTATCTTAAAGACAGTATTCTTTAATAATCTTGTTGACTTTATTAAGTGATGTCTTACATATTTTTGCTATTATTTCTGCAGGAATATTTTCTTTGTAAGAACTAACAATTACGTCTTTTTGATTTTCCTCGCGACCTTTTTCAAGTCCTTCTTCTCTGCCCCTTGCAAGAGCTTTAGTCTCTGCTTTTTTAACAGTTTCACTATTAGCAAAATCTAAAATCTCTTTCTTCATTGCAAGATAACTTTGGTAGTAATACTCA
>CANRDV010000009.1 GCA_947629475.1 uncultured Bacilli bacterium | reverse complement strand
CTTGTGATACTTTATTAAATTTAATGGGAGTAGTCGGAAATTTAGTTCCAGATATGTATGCGACCGCTGTTGCAATGGGAGCAGACCTTTCTGATTTTGTATCAATTTCAACAACATTTAATCCCAATTTATTAGAAGGTCAATATACTTTTTCTTATGAGGCTGCTTTAATAGATGAATTTCAAAAAGAACAATACAAAAAATTATTTAAAGAAACTTTTGGTGTAACTGGCGCTGAATATGCAGATATCGAAGAAGCTATTGACAATAATAATCTTGAATTGATTAGTTTGTATTACTATAAATATAAAAATAAATTTGATATAGCCGAAAAGTCGGCTGAGTTAAAATTAAAACAAGACCGAATCGAAGAACTTCAAATTGAAAGGGAAAACTTGGATACAAAAGAGGAAGAAGTCAGAGCTTTTTATGACCCATATATATCTGCAGGATTAGGATATACAGATGAATTAGTAAAAACTTTTGTAATAGGTAACAAGGAAGTAACTTTTCATAATTATAATGAGGCGATAGCTTATTTTGAAAATAATTCTACAGATGAAAGAAAAAAATATATTGATGCAGAATTAGAAACATTAAGTTCAGTAGTTGCTCAATTAACAGAAGAAATAAAAAGTGCTCGCCAAAATATGCGACAAGAAGAAAAAGAAATAGATTTTCAAAAGAAATATGGTGATAAACCAAATGATTTACATATTGAAATACAAAGAAGAAATAGAGAATTGGTTAAATATGCACAAGATTATGGAATAGATTTAAGTAGTTGTGATATAGATGAAGTATTTGAAATAGCTGCTGTTGCTTATCATGATGAAGAAGATGATGAGCGATTTGATTGGATATCAACTATTAAATATTTGAGAGAATATAATCCAAATTTTAAAAATAAAAGTGATGAAGAAATAATGGATATGTTTGAAACTGGTTATATTGAGAATGGAACCTTACCAAAATTTCAAGATAATCCAGCTTTAAGTGACTTAAATAGAATATTACAACGCGATTTCAAATATTCATCAAATGATGAGAGAAACAGATTTAGTTATATATATGAAACAGAAGGACGAGATGCCGCTTTTGAATATATGAGTGCATTAGAAGACAAATCCTATAATGCCAAATTAGGAACAGAAATTGGAACTAATGATTTTAAAACAATTGTTAAAATGCCAGGATTTGTGCCAGAATGTTTAACAGCATTCTTAAAAGGTGAAACATCAGGTGCAATTTCATGGCTTCATAATACTTTAACAACTATTACTGGAGATTATTCAAAAACGATAAATGACTATAGAATGGAGACAGTTCAAGAGTTACTTGAAGCAATGGCTGCTTCTTATGGTGAAGTTACAGTTGACGATTTAAAAAAATTAGAAGAAAAAGGAACTATAAATAGCGAACAATCTCAAGAAATAATGGATATGATGTCGCATACAAGTACACCTGTTAGATATTATGATGTTTTAGTAGTTAAAGGAGATTTAACCGAAGAAGAAGCAGCAACTATTTCTGAAAATATGTCTAAAGTAGCTGGTGGCGAATGGTATGCAAAAAATATTTTGAAAAACTTTTATAGTGCTGGAGTATCTTCTGGTAATATGGTACCTTCGCAAATAATCGGTACATTAACCGGAACAAAATGGTTAGCAACTCTTGCAATGTTTAGTTCATGTTTAGGTGGAACTTATAAAGAGCAAATGCAAAGCGGAAGTTCTTTTGAACAAGCCTTATTAGCTGGAATAGTTGATGGTGGATTAGAAGCAGCAACTGAAAAGTTTTTAGGAGGAATAAGTGGAATATCTGATAATGCACCTGACCTTGACGATTGGGCAAAATTAAAACTTAAAGAAAGAGCGGTAGCTTTACTTATTACTTCACCATTGTCAGAAATGAAAGAAGAAACTTTTCAATTATTTGTAGGAGATTTAATTAAAAGTGTAGTAACTGGAGAACCTTATGTCTTAACAGACCAAATAGCTCAACTTTCTGATACATTAATTTCAACTTATATATCAACTGTTGGTTCAAATGCACCTACCTATGGAGTGGATTTAACTAATGACTTAGTTTTAGATGTTAAAGGTAAAATAGTAAGATTTACAAGGGAAGAAATAGCTAGTTATGTTAATCCAGATGGAAGTATTGATGGTGAAGGTTTTTCTGATGAACTTGAAAGACGTGCTCAAAATGCAACAGATGGTAATGATGCTCCTAATCCAGCTACTGTTGCTCCTGAAACAGTTTTAGAAGCTGCAGGAATCACAGCTGCACTTCCTTCTGGTGTACCTACTCCAGAAGAAATTATGGCTAATGCAACAACTACTCAAGCAGAAAATCCGATAGTAAGCCCTGAAAATAACAGTCCAACAGCAGAAGTAGCAACTCCAAATGTTGTGCCAGTAGAAGCAACTACGAATGAAGATAGTGATGTAGAATTACAAGACCCAGATTCTAAAACAACTGAAAAAACTGATGTCGTAGTTGAACATAGTGATGTACCACCAGAAGAAATATTAAGTGCTGCAGGAATAAACCAAGATGTTGACCCAGAAACTCAAGCAAAACTTTTGGATAAATATGATGAATTAAAAGAAACAGCTAACGAAAATTCTAATCAAGAAGTAACCCCAGAAGAAATATTAGAAAAATATAATAAAGATAAAGATAAAGATAAAAATACAAATGAACCAGTTACTGTTGAAAAACAAGAAGAAGCAGTTGAAAAAAATGATGCTGTAGTTGAACATAGTGATGTACCACCAGAAGAAATATTAAATGCTGCAGGAATAAACCAAGATGTTGACCCAGAAACTCAAGCAAAACTTTTGGATAAATATAATGAATTAAAAGAAACAGCTAACGAAAATTCTAATCAAGAAGTAACCCCAGAAGAAATATTAGAAAAATATAATAAAGATAAAAATGACAATGAAACTCAAGCAAAAGTTAATGCAAATGAAAACACAAGTACAGAACAACCATTAAGACAACCAGAATCAGAAAGACAAAATAGATTAAATACTGAAAGAGCAAATGTAGCATCTAGCAACGAAGATGTAGAATTACTTACTCCAAATAGACCAGAAACGAATTTACATGAAAAAACTAATTCAGTTGAAACAAATACTAATGTAAATGAAAATACAAATACAGAACAACCATTAAGACAGCCAGAATCAGAAAGACAAAATAAATTAAATACTGAAAGAACAAGTGTAGCATCTAGCAATAAAGATGCAGAATTACTTACTCCAAATAGACCAGAAACGAACTTACATGAAAAGACTAATTCAGTTGAAACAAATACTAATGTAAATGAAAACACAAATACAGAACAATCATTAAGACAGCCAGAATCAGAAAGACAAAATAAATTAAATACAGAAAAAGCAAGTGTAGCATCTAGCAACGAAGATGTAGAATTAGTTACTCCAAATAAACCAGAAACAAATACTAATGTAAATGAAAATACAAATACAGAACAATCATTAAAACAACCTGAATTAGAAAGACAAAATGGATTAAGTACTGAAAGAGCAAATGTAACAACTAATAGTGAAGATGTAGAATTACTTACTCCAAATAAAACAGAAACAAATTTACATGAAAAGACTAATTCAGTTAAAACAAAAGTTAATGTAAATGAAAACACCAATACAGAACAACCATTAAGACAACCAGAATCAAAAAGACAAAACAGATTAAATACTGAAAGAGTAAGTGTAGCATCTAGCAATGAAGATGTAGAATTACTTAATCCAACAAATGACTCTAATAATGCAAGTCAAACTGCTACTACTGTACCTTTAAATCTTGAGAACATAAATGAAATTATGAATAATCCAAATAATACATACTATGGACATGGTACTGGTTATCAAAATTACGAGGCAGTTGATAGTATCATGAGGGAAGGATTAGCAACTAGTAGCGGTAATCATATGAGTAATACTGTTTATGGATTTGGCACAGGTGGTCAGATAGGTGAAAATGTAGTTAATTCTCTTAATAATTGGTCACATTTTGGTTCTAAATATATAGTTGTAGTATCTTTACCTAATCAATTTATAATTCAAGGTTCTCCTGAATTTATGCACGAAGCATTTTATTATAATAAAAATGGTGAAACTAAAAATTATGTAATGCCAGAATTTATTTTAGGTTATTATGATGCTAATACAGGAGAATTTCACAGAAATCCTGGTTATTATGAATTACTTTCCGAAGATGCTCAAGCTGAATTATTTGATAGAGTTAGGGCAAATATGCCAAAATGTATTGAAGAAACTTATGGAATTGCTAATTATAAAGATTTTTGTGAAGAAATGGGATATGATTTTCCATTAACTGATGAAGAAGTAGCTGAATATTCTAAAAAGCCTAAAAATAATGAAGAAGTTCTTAAGCAACCAGAAAAAATTGAACCAAATAACAATCAAGAACCAACAACTACTGAGAACATTGACAAACATTTTGAAAGTTTTGATGATGATGATGATATAATTTGGAATACTAATTCAACTACAGAAGTAAATAATGCAACTTCTTCTGAACTAGAACAAGCTTCACTTGGAGATGCATTTGATGATTTTCTTCGGGAACTTACAGCAGCAAACCCAGAACAAGAAAGACTTGAAGAAATAATTGAATTAAAAACAGATAAAGAAAAATTTGAAGCTTTAAAAGACCTAAAAGAAGAAAAGTATATTAAGAGAGTTTTGACAGAACATATTCATGATAATTATTATAAAGAAAAAGGATTAAGCCTTTTAAGCGAACCTCTTTATAAAGTTGAAGTTATTAAAAGTATGACAGATGCCGATATAGATACAATAAGACGTTGTATGGATACACTTGATGATAGACGTAAACTAGATGTCATTAAAACTTTACCAGAAGAATATCAGGTAGAAGAATTACAAAAATTAAGTGAAGATGGTAAAGTTAGAGCTATTTCTAGTCCTAATTTTGAAAGTGATGTTAAGTATAAATTAATCGAAGGATTAGAAACTATTGAAGCTCAAAAAGAAGCTATTGCAGAATTAGCAGAAGAAGAGCAAGAGTATATAGTAGAAAATAGTGATAACACAACATTAGTTACTATTGCTTTATCATTAATCGAAGATGTTACCTACAAAGAAGAACATATTAAAAATTTATCATTAGAAGAACAAATAGCTGTTTTAGCAAGTATCTATGATAAAAAAAGTCAAAAAAGGATTCTTGCTGAATTAGGTTTAACTCCTAAAGAGTTTAAGAATATAATTAATACTTCATTTGATAAAATATTACCTTATATAACCGATGTAAATTTATTTTTTGAAAGATATGTTTCTGCCTCAGTTGCTATAAAATATATGGAATTACTTGATGATGAAGTAAAAATTAAAATAATATCAAAACTAAAAAATGATAGTGAAATAATGCCATTATTACATTACTTTTCTGATAATGCAGATATAGTAGATATATTAGTTAATTATGTAAAAGATGATAATTATAAAATTCAAGGTTTATCACTATTAACATATGATGGCGAAAAATTAAAAGTTATTCAAAGCATGGCAGATATTGATTCAAAAATAAAAGGTATGTATACATTCCAAAAAGAAGATAATAAACTTGATTTTATTAAAACTTTACCAACTGAATATCATTTTGCTTTATTAAGTACTTTAAGTCCTTATTGTCAAGTTCAAGGTCTAAATTTTGAAACTATTACTATTGATGAAAAAGTAAAATTAATTGAAAATCAAGAAACACAAGCATCTCAAAGGGAAGGTCTTGCTGAACTAAGTCAAGATGAAATAAAATATTTAATTGATAATACTCAATCTGAATCTTTAAAAACTTTAGCTTTAACTTATATTGAAGATGATAATTATAAAGCTAATAAAATTAAAACTTTATCTAAAGAAGAACAAGTAATAGTTTTAGATACTATTAAAGATGCTAATGAAAAAACAAGACTTGCTCAAGAATTAGGAATAACTTCCCAAGATGTAAAGGATACAATTGTTAACATGCAAAAAGAAAATAGATTAGAATATAATCGTAATCTTAGTTCTAATTTGAAAAACTTCACCTTAACACATTTTAGTTTTCTAAGAAATGTTTTTAGAACTTATTCAGCGAATAAATTTGGAAGATATGGAGCAGACCAAAATGCAACTAGAAAATTAGTAGCTTTCAAAATAAAAGATTTAAGTTATTTAGCTAATAATCAAGAAGAATTTAAAGCTTTTATGCAAAAATGTGGTTTTTCTATAGATGATGTTAATGAATACATTAATGGATTTAAAAAATCAGGAAAAATAGATTTAAGAAGTTATTCAATTATTCAAGCCTTTGTATCTGAAAATGCCGAGGTAAGTGATTTTAGTAATATTATGGAATCTATGTTTGATTCAACTCCGATTACCTCAAATGAATATAAAAGATTACAAGAAAAATTAAGAAAAATGGGAGTTGAAAGTGAAGTAGACCAAGCTAAAATTTTAAATTCACTTGATTATAAAGTTGGAATTTGTAGTTATGCTGCTTTAGCTAATGCTATATTTGGAAAATTCCGAAGTAACCCAGAAGGATTTAAAAAATTATTTGGTTATGACATGATAGTAGAAATTAATGGCGTAAAGCATTTAAATTCTTCCGAATTATTACTTGATATGTATATTTATTTAAATAGTAATTTATATAAAACAAATGGAAGTGAATTTTTTAAATTTAGTGAAGATGGAAAATTAAGTGTTAGTGATGAATATTCGAAAGTTAGTGAATTTAATAATCACGAACAAACATTCTTATTAAAAGTAAATGATAATGATACTGATGCTATTAATTCTTTCTTAAAATATAAAAATATTAATATGACTGCTGATGATAGTATCTTTAGTTCAACAAAAGATAAACCTCTTAAAAATGTTGAGACAATGAAAGAATTTGTTGCTAATCATCTATATAACGGAGATTTTATTACTTTTGGTGTTATTGATGAAAAAATTAAATTTGTTTCAACAACTGACCCTAATGAAGTTATTAGTTTTTCTGGTGGACATGCTATCTTTCTAACAGGAATTGATAATGATTATATTTATGTTTCTAGTTGGGGAAATGAATATAAAATTAAATTATCGGATTTTGTTGATAGTTCTTTTGATATTCATGCAATTACCTTTTCAGAAAATTCTAATCAAACTCAAAAAAATATTGTCCCTTCAAATACTTCAAATCCAGATGTTAATTATACAAGTAGTAGTTTTAGTATTGAAGACTTATTAAAAGAATTAAGTGATAGAGTTCAAAATAATGAAAATAATATTGAAACTAAAACTAAAGATTTAATTAATAAAGTTAAAAAATATTCTCAAGCTGTTAATATGAATGAAAGTTATGGAATTCCTATTAGTTATAAAGCTCAAATTATATCTGATTCCATTATAAATAAATATATTAATCAATCATCAAAATATATTGCTGTTGATTTAGCTGATATATATATGAAAATGCAACAAGATAAAACTTTAGGTAGTTATAGTATTGAAGATATATATTATACTTTAAAACAAAAAAATTTACTTGCAGATAATTTGAAGTTCGAAGTAACAACTCTTAATTCAGAAACTACTGATGCTCCTGATGATATAATAGATGTATTAGATACAATTGATACTAAAGATACAACCCAAGATGCTGATACATATTTTATGTATGAAGATGGAGAAGATGGACAACAACAATTAAGTGAATATTATGGAGATGGGGGAGAAGACCTTAATGAAGCTTTAATTAATGGTATGACAATTCAAGAAATCTTAGATAGTAGTGAATATGATAATGATACTAAAGAAGCCATTCGAACCTTTTTAACAGAAACAAGACAAGGACGTTGGATATCTAATTTAACTCCAAAAGAAATAAAAGCAATTTATAGTTATACTTATAAGGGAACAGATAGTATTCAATCTTATTTAAGAAAATCATCAGATAAATTTGTTCAACGATTAGATTCCGGACGGGAAATTGAAATACCAGCTTCTGTAGTCAAAAATACAATTGATTTAATTGATTCAGCAATTGAAAAATATGGAGGAATTGAAAGAAATACACTTTTATATAGAGGAGTTTATATTGATTCATTTATTAATAATCCAGAAATAAAAAGTGTATTTAATGGAATAGATACAACTGACCCAAAACAAGTCTATGCATCTTTAAAATCTTTAGAAGGAAAATCTATAACAGACTTAGGTTATCTTAGTACCTCTCCAAGTTATGATGCTTCATGGAATGGTAATCCAATTTTCTTAGAAATCGAAGCTCCAAAAGGAACTAAAGGAGCCTATGTTAACCAAATCTCATTCTTTTATAACGATGAATTTGAATTTCTATTAGCTCATGATACTTCTTTAGAAATCGAAAGTGTAACCTTAGGTAGAACCGAATCAAATTATAATTGGAAAACAGGAGAATATTTAGGAGCAGATTCTGAATTAAAAGTAATTCCTCAAATAGTTATTAAATGTCGAGTAAATGTAGATACATCTATTAATAATGAAGGTTTAACTGCAACAAGTCCTTCTTTAAAATCAACATCTGATGATATATTTATTGAAGAAGTTGAAGATACAAATCCTAGTAAAAATGAATCTACTTTCTATAGATATGATGAAGACCCTAACACAGCTATTCAAAAACTAAATGATTATTATGGTGATGGAGGAATTAGTCTTAATCAACAATTATTATATGACCAAAAATTTTCGGAAGTATTTAAAAATAGATTTTTAGATTCAAAAACAAAACAATATGTTAAAAACTTTTTACAAACAACTAAAGTAGGTCAATGGATATTAAAATTAACTCCAAATGAAATAAATGCAATTATTTCTTATAGTCATCAAGGAAATGGAAGTATCCAAGATTATTTAAGAAAAACGGATACAGAATTTGTAAATGCAGATGGAGCTAAAATATCAAAAGCAAATATGTTATGGAGAATTGCTTTAATTGATTCAGCAATTGATAAGTTTGGAGGATTAGATAGAGATACTATTTTATATAGAGGAGCTAGTGTTAGTGCTTTTGCAAAAAGTCCAATTTATCAAGAATTATTTAAGGGAATTAGAAAAACTGATTTAGAAAGTGTCTATGCAGTTTTAAAAACATTAACAGGTAAAAAAGTTAATGATTTAGGTTATCTTAGTACTTCATTTGTTCATGAAGGTTCAACAACTGATAAACCTATTATGTTTGAAATCGAAGCTCCAAAAGGAACTAAAGGTGCTTATATCAATCAAATATCTAACTATTATAATAAAGAATATGAATTTTTATTAGCACATGGAACTGATTTAGAAATCGAAGATGTAAAACTAGTTGATTCAGGCAATAACCGTCAAATAGTTATTAAATGTCGAGCAAGTTTAGATAATGATACTTCAATATATGAAGAGAGAGTAAATAATATTATATCTGAACATAAATATAATATTTCTTCTGATGATAAAGCTAAACTAATTAAAATGCAACAAACAACTACAGAAACTCAAAAAATTGAAATTGCTAAAACTTTATCTTCGATTGATGCTAAGTTAGCAACCCTTGACATTTTTCCTAAATCAAAAGGTGTTTATGAATACTTAAAACAAGAATCTAGTGATGTTGTAGAAAAATTCTTACCTAATATCAAAAACCAAAAAGTATTAGATGCCGTTATTAAAGATTGTTTGCCAGTTGAACTTCAAATGAAATATGTTAATAAAGTAAAAGATTCTGATATTAAAAAAATTATTAAGAATAATATCAAAAAATATAATTCAATTGAACAATTAGAAACAAGTAATTCTAATACACCAAAGCCAATATCTGAAACTGAAATTAAGAAAATGGAAGAAGTATTTGGTAAAGTAAGTCCAAAAGTAGTAGATGGTTTAAATTCTACAATTTCTAAACTAGAACAAATTGGAAAAGATTATGATATGAATTTAGAACAAATGAGTAACTATAAGAAAGAAGAAAAAGTTGATGAAGAGAAAATGAATAAGGCTAAATCACTAGCTCATGATATATGTGAAAAAGCTAAAGAAGCTGAGTCTAAGATAACTGATGCTCTTAGAAAATATGAAGATAAAGAACTTTCTGGTATTACTTTTGAAGATTTAAAAAATAAAGTAAAAACTAAGGAAGTTAAACGATATAAAGTTTTAATTGGACTTGATAAAAAATTAAAAAATGAAGAACGATTAGCAACGAAAATATATGATAAATCTAAGACATCAGGAAAAAGTCTTGAAAAATATGCTAGTGAAGTAGGAGATAGTGTTCGCTATACACTCTTGATTGATAATTTCAATTATGCTAAAATAGTAGATGAAACCCTTCATAGTTTAGAAAAAGAAGGTTATGTAGTTGATGATGTTAGTAATAATTGGGGAAAGGAAAAATATCAGGGAATAAATGCAAGTATTCTAACACCAGATGGACTTCATTTTGAATTACAATTTCATACTTTAGAATCATTCTATGCTAAAGAAGATTTAACGCATTCTTTCTATGAAATTGCTAGAAATAAGGCTTTAAAAGAAAAGATTAATTATGATGTAGAAAGTGTAGCTGATGAAGTTCAAAAACTATATCAGAAATTAGTTCCTAAACCATATGGAATTTTAGACTATCAATATAAAGGAGGTAATAAATAATGCAAACTAATTATAAATATTTTAAATTTATTGAAGGAAGATATTTTAGATTAAACGAAGAAAGTTATAAGTTTCAAATCTTAAATGATGATAATTTATGGGAAGATAATTATGATGTTGAAAGTTTATATGAAGATCCTGCCATTAAATATCAAGAAATAACGGATAGGGAAACTATTAATAAATTAAAATCTATTAAAACATTAAAAGAATTTGAAGCAAATAATATAACTATTTTGGATTATGAAACAAGACTTCCAAATTCTAATCAAGAATACTTTAATAATTTAAGTAATGTATCAAAACAAGAATATTTAAACTTATACCTCCTTTATTATAATTTATTATATAAGTATTTAATTCCTAAATTAAATTTAAAACAATATGATAATATGTTACTAAATAGTGATAATATATTTTATCAAGTATCTTTAGAAAATATGGATTTATATCAAAGAATAGGTAGTAATTATTTAAAATACTTTTATTTAAGAAATAATCTTTATATTGAAAGATTAACTAAAGAAGAATTAGATTTTTTAAAGAAAAAATTATTAAGTAATAATAATGAATTAGACCAAGAAACAACAACTTTTATCGAAAATACTTATCAAAAAGTTATGTTAGAAAATACTAAAGATATTACTAATATTAATTATGGACCAGATAATTATAGTTTTTATAAACCTAGTAATAACATTATAATTGGAGTAAGGGTTGATGACCTTTCTAAAGAAACAATAGAACTTGAAGCAATTGTAAATTTTTATACTAAAAAATTAAAAGAATTTAAGATACCTTGTTCTATTATTATTTATAATGGATTTAGTATAAATAAATTATCTAATGATAATAAAAATATGAAATAGGAGAAACTTATGAATGAATTAAAAATTGAACCAAATACTAATTATTATAAAAATCTTAATGATAAAAATAAACAACTTTATTTAAACTTATATTTGTTATATTCTAATCTATTATATAAGTATTTAATTCCTAAATTAAATCTTAATACTTATGAAAAAATGTTAAAAACAGCTAGAAATCATTTTGAAAGTGTTAAAGTAGAAGATATGGATTTTTATCAATATTTAGCTCATGATTATTTAAAATACTTTTATATAAGAAATAATTTATATATAGAAAGATTAACTAAAGAAGAATTAAATTTTTTAAATAATAAATTATTAAATAATAATATAGATTTAGATAATGAAACAATTAATTTTATAAGTAAAACTTATTCTAAAGTTATTGCTGAAAGATTAGACTTAGATAATACTAAAGTAAGTTATGGTCCAGATAGTTATTCATTTTTTCAAGATAGTAAAGCATTAGTTATAGGTTTTAGATTTAATGAATATTATTTAGAAGATAATGAAACAGAAGAGGAATGGGATAATAAGTATGATAATAGAGAATTTGAACTTGATAATATTACTTTTCTGCTTAAAAAAACTTTAGGGAATTTTGAAGTAAAAGGAGTAGTTGTAAGATATGATGATTTTAGTGTTCAAAGATTAAAAAATACAAGAAATGGTTTTCCAGATGCTCAGTTTGAACTAAAAGATATACCTGATAACGAAGAAGAAAAAGAAAAATATATTCAAGATTTAATAGTTAAAAGAAATGCTATTTTAAAAGAAATGGGATATACAATTAATAATAAATCTAAAGATTAATTAAACGAATGAATTTTTATTCGTTTTTCTTTACTTCTAAAGGGATACATGATATACTTATTAAGAAAGATGGTGCTTATTGTGAAAGAAGAAATAAAAAAAGAAATAGAAAAATTATTAAGTGATAAAAAAGCCAGAGAAGCAATTGAAATAATAAAATCATTAAATTATGCAAAGGAAATGGATAGTTTAATTATGGAAACAATTCAGGAAATGACAGATGAATATGATTTATATATAACAAAACATGGACGTTATATGAACTTTAAAGATAGTGATAAGTCTAAAAATATGGTTAAAGGTGTTTTTGAAAGTAAAAGAGGAGAATATGGATTTGTAATTGTCTCTGATTTAGAAAATGATGTATTTATCCCAAAAGATTATAAAAATTCGGCAATGGACGGTGATTTAGTTTTAGCACTTATTACTAAAGGTAAAACGAATACTTCTAATTGTGAAGGAAGAATTATTAAAGTAATTAAGAGAAATCCTAATGTAATAGTATCCGAAGTAGTAAAAGAGAGAAATGGTTATTATGCTATTATAAAAGATGATAAAACAAATAAAGAATTAGTTTTAAAAGGTGATAATCTTGATAGTTTAGTACCAGGTGATTTGATTACTATTAAAATTGAAACTAGTAAAAAAGGGAATGCTGTTGCCCATTTTGAAAAAAGAATTGGTAATAAAAATGACCCAGGAATTGATATAATTGCTATTCTTGCTAAACATGAATTTGATGTTGAATTTCCAAGTGATGTTATAGAAGAATTAAAAAGTATTCCAAGTGAAGTTTTAGAATCTGATATAAAGGGGCGAGTTGATTTAAGAAATGATGAAATATTTACGATAGATGGAGATGATACGAAAGATATTGATGATGCGATTAGTTTAAAGATACTTCCTGATGGTAATTATGAACTTGGAGTTCATATTGCAGATGTTAGTTATTATGTTAAAGAGAATAGTCCTCTTGATATTGAAGCAAGAAAACGAGGAACTAGCGTTTATCTTGCTGATAGAGTAGTTCCAATGCTTCCACATCAATTATCAAATGGTATTTGTTCCCTTAATCCAGGAGTTGATAGATTAAGTGTATCTTGTGTAATGAAAATTGATAATAATGGACATATTGTAGATTATAAAATATTTCCATCTGTTATAAGGTCACGAATCCAAATGACTTACAATAAAGTAAATGCTATTTTAGAACATGATGAAGTAAGTGCTGGTTATGAAGAATTTGTTCCAACCTTAAAGAAAATGCAAGAACTTGCTAGTATTATACGGAAATACAAAATAAATAAAGGTTATATTGACTTTGAAGTTGATGAAGCGAAGATTATTGTTGACTCTGAAGGAAGGGCTATTGATGTTGTTAAGAGATATCGGGGAGTTGGAGAAAAATTAATCGAAGACTTTATGATATGTGCTAATGAATGCGTTGCCAAATATATAGAAAACATGGGACTTCCTGGTATATACCGGGTTCATGGAGATGTTAATATAGATAGACTAAGAACTTTTATTAAAACTTTAGGAGTTTTAGGAATTGATATTAAAGAAAATTTAAATGGACATATAAATCAAAAGGTAATTCAAAAAATAATTGATAAAATTAAAGATTTAGATGCTTTTCAAGTCTTATCAACTAAGATGTTAAGTTGTATGGATAAAGCTAAATATCAAACTAATAATATAGGTCACTTTGCGTTAGCCCTAAGAGACTATACCCATTTTACATCACCTATTAGAAGATATCCTGATACAACAACTCATAGACTTTTACATAATTATTTCTTTGATAAAGAGGGAGTAACGGATGAAAAAGTTCGTCACTTTGAAAATATTCTTGATGATATTTGCCTAACTTCAAGTGAACGGGAAAGAGCAAGTATGGAATGTGAAAGAGAAGTTGATGACATGAAAATGGCTGAATATATGGAAAGCCATATTGGAGAAGAATATGAAGGAATAGTATCTGGAATAACTTCCTTTGGAATGTTTGTTATGCTACCTGATAAATTAATCGAAGGCTTAGTTAGAAATGATACCATGAGTGAAACAATGTATTATGATAATGAAACTGAAACTTTAGTTGGTTCCAATAGTCATAAAGTATATACCCTTGGAACAAAAGTAAAAGTAAAAGTTCTTGATGCTAATAAAGAAACCAGAAAAATAGATTTTATAATCGAGGAGGAATAATATGACAAGAAAAAAAAGACGAGTTCGAAAAACAATAAGAAACTTTTTAGTAGTAACTCTATTTGTATTTTTATCAATAGTTGCAGGAGTATTCATTCAAAGATATCATAGTTCAACAACTAGAGAAATTAAAGTTGAATACAAAACAATTAATACTAAAAAAGAAAGTAAAGCTAGTATGGTGATGGTAGGAGATGCATTAATACATGCTACGGTTTATCAACAAGCCTATAAATATGGAAATTATAATTCTTATGATTTTAAACCAATGCTTGCACGAATTAAAAAAATAGTTGAACCATATGACCTTGCTTACTATAATCAAGAAACAATTTTAGGGGGAACAGAGTTAGGACTTTCAACTTATCCTTTATTCAATTCTCCTTATGAAGTAGGAGATGCATTCATTGATGCTGGCTTTAATCTAGCATCCCTTGCAACTAACCATACTATTGATAAAGGAGAAAAAGGAGTTTTAAACTCTAGGAAGTATTGGAATACTAAAAAAGATGAGTTATTAGCTCGTGGTTCTTATTCATCATTTGATGAAAGAGATGAAGTAGTTATTAAAGAAGTAAATGGAATTAAATATGGATTTCTATCTTATACAACTTATACTAATGGTTTAATTGTTCCATCTGGTAAAGAATATTTAGTAAATGTTTATGATAAAGACTTAATTAAAAAAGAAATTGAAAATTATCGCGATAAAGTTGATTTATTAATGGTAGCTATGCACTGGGGTGAAGAATATATGACTTATCCTGTTGAATCTCAAAAAGAAATAGCTAAATATTTAGCAAGTTTAGGTGTTGATTTAATAATAGGATGTCATCCCCATGTAATTGAACCAATTGAATACATTGATGATACTTTAGTAATTTATTCATTAGGAAACTTTATTTCAAGTCAAGTTGGAGTAGAAAGATTAACCGGTCTTATGTTAGCTTTAGATATTAAAAAAACTGATTATCATGGAAAAACTACAATCACCTTCGATAACATTGAAGGAACACTTATTTATACAGATAGATATAATGGATTTATTGTTTATCCTTATCATGAATTAAATGATAATATCTTAAGTGGTTATAAATCTTATTATGATAAATACAGTAAAGTTGTAAAAGCCTATTCCGATAAAGTAACAGTTAGAAGTTTGGAGGGCTAAATGGAAGCAATTAATAGAAGTGCTAAATATAACTATTTTATCTTAGAAGAACTTGAATGTGGAATTGTTTTAACTGGAACTGAGATTAAATCTATTCGAAATGGTAAAGTTAATTTAAAAGATTCATATGCCGTTATTAGAAAAGGTGAAGTTTATCTTTTAAATACTCATATTTCAGAATATAAAGAAGGAAATATCTTTAACCATGACCCAAGAAGAAGTAGAAAGTTATTATTGCATAAAAAAGAAATAATTAAATTAAATGATAAAGTAGAAAGAGAAGGATTAACTTTAATTCCTTTAAAATTATACTTTAAAAAGAATAAAGTTAAAATATTACTAGGTCTTTGTAAAGGTAAAAAAATCTTTGATAAAAGAGAAACTATTAAAAAAAGAGATTTAGAAATGGAAACTAGAAAATCTAATAAATATAATTATTAAGTGAGGAAGATATGATTAAATATGATGATATTTTATTTAAAAATGCTTGTTTAAAAACTCAAGATGTAATAACTAGTCTAAATAATTTAAATTCTATTATCAATGAAATAAATAGTATTCCTGAAACATATGATGGTAAAGATTTAGTAGATGATGCGATTGAAATACTTTTAAATTTAAAAGATATTGTTACTAATTTATCTGATGATATGTTAAATACTTTATGCATTATGACAGGAGCTTCATCTATTTCTGATATTGCTTTTCAATTAAATTTAAGTAATCCCTTAGGAATATTCGAAGGTAATGTTCTAGGTGAATATGGAGCAAATCAAAGTTATTCCTATTTATTATTTAAAAAATACTTAGAAGACCCTGATTCATTAACAGATATTCAGAAAAAAAGATTAGATTTAATAAATCAAGTGTTTGAAGATTTTCAATATGCTGATTTACCTGATGTTGTTAAAAAAAGTATCTTATATGCTTTTCATGAAGGAGGATGCGCCCTTTCGAGTGCTGATAATATTATAGTTGATGTATATTCAAGAATTCCTAATGGTGAAAAATTATTTGAAGAAAAATATGGATTTCCTTTATATTATGTTGATGAAAATGGAATTAAAAGATATAACTATGCTCCTTTACATACCAAAATTAATTTAAATATGGTATCAAAAGATTTAAATTATGATATAAAAGATGTATTAAAACTAGAAGGACATGATAAAGAACGAGCTTATATTAAATATGTAGATGATGTAAATACTTGTCTTTCAAGTTATACAAGATTTAGAGGTTTAACAAATTCAGAGTTTGTTAATGTACTAAAAGATGAACTTGGTGATAAATATGATATTTCTACTGATACCGAGAGTTATGGTAATTATATAACCGGTGCTATGTCTTATCTTGGTATAGGTGATAATGGATTTTCTAATTTTGTATCTGATTATAAAAATAAAAAAGAAGATTATGATTATGTAGTTATTAACGTTCATGGTTTTACCCTTAAACCTTATGATGAAGCTACAATTGAGCAAATTGGTACAAAAGAGCTGTTTAATCTAGGAGGGCATAATGTTATCCTTAATGGAATAAGTGAAAATGGTTATCCAATAGTAAGTTCGTGGGGATACAAATTTGAACTTACGGGAAGTTTAACGACAGATGCTGTATATATTAATATAGGTGATAAAAATGAATAAAGAATTAGAAGAATATTATAAAAATTTGTTAACTACTTATCTTTTTAAAAAATTAAATATAAAAAATTATGAAAAGAAATTAGAAATTGATTATAAAGATATACTTATATTAAATAATAATTCTAATTATTATGAACTTAGTAATAATATTTATTTAAATAAATTAAATAATCAAGAATTAGAATATTTAAAAAATAATTATCTTAAGAAAAATAATTATAATCAAGAATTAGAGATTTTTATTAGTAATACTTATCAAAAAGTTCTAAGACATAGTTTAACTGATAATTATAAAATTTATTATGAAAGTGATATAGTTGATTTAAATAGTTTTATTGATGATGGAGTTATAATATTCAAAATTTATTATAAAGAAAAAATAAATGGTGATATAAAAGACCAATTAATAGTAATTAATAAATTAATAAATAAATTAAATGAATTAGATAAAGAAATGAGTAAAGTTTTAGGTAATAGTATTAAAACTATTTATAAAAGTAAATTAAATTATTAAAAATGTGTAAAATAGTTTCTAATTAATTGACATTAAATTAAGAGTTTGATAAAATGATATTATAACAAAGGAAGTGATATAATGGATGAACAACCAATAAAATTTGACCCAGATATGTTTTCAAATGCTAAAGATGTTTTACAGGGAGCAATTAGTGGGTTATTAGCCAAGTCTTCGGATATTGACTCAGCAAATAGTATTGCTGAAAATTATGATGGTAAAGATTTAGTTGGGAATGTGACTAGAGATTTACCTAATACTATGAAAAAACTTATGGAATTATTTGCTAATATGGGTAATACTTTAGGAGTTATGAGAGGAACTCCTGGCTTTGATGATGCTCAAATTCAACCAATAGCATATACAACCGGAACTAATCCATCAGGTAATGTATCCAAACAGTATCTATGGGGAGGAGAAGCTAAAATGTATAATGCAGTTGCTCCAATTGCTGCTGGTAGTGCTCAAGGAAAAGATTTCTGTTTGGCAACTGCAAGAATTTATTGCCAATTAATTTGTAGAGATAAATTTGGCGATTCTAGTTATTCTGAAGGTAAAGGTTTCAGTTTTCAAAGTGAAGATGATGCACTTGATTATGTAAGAAATGAAATAGATTCTGGTTATCCCGTAATTATCGAAGTTGATAATGTTGGTAGTGATAAAAAGAATCATGGAAAGCATTATGCAATGGCATTTGCACTAAGTGAAGAAGTAAATGAAGAAGGTAAAAGAGATATTTTATATTTAGACCCTGCTGCAGGCGAAATAAAACAATTAGGTTCAAGTTGGAGTGAGTATAATCTTATAGAAAGAAATTTATTATATGATAATAGTGATGCAAAACAAGATAGTGGAACTCAGGGATATTGGGTATGTTCATATAGTGGAAGTACTCCAAGTAGTTACCAAATATCAAATTATAAAGAGTATAAAGATTATCAAGGTTCAGGAGAACAAATTGATGATTGTCATTCTAATTTTGCTACAGCTGGCGAAAATCCTTATCATAATCCTTATATGAAAGTTGGAAATGGTTATCCTTATCAAGCTTCAGTTTATTTAAGCGATGGTTCAAAAATTTGTGGTAATGGTATTGATTTATATGAAAAATCAAAACCAGGTACCAATGGAGTTCCTGCTATCAATCAGCAAACAACAACTGATACAGGTGAACAACCAATTGCAGTTGCTACTCCTCGGGATGAATCCCCAGAAGAAGAATTAAATAAACTACTTGCTAATTCAGATTCTTCTTCAGCTCCATTAGCTCCATCTTTATATGGATATTTTGGTCCTGAATTTCTGCCATGGATAGAACCCGGTGCTACTTTGGGCAATTACGCAATCTTTAATGGAACAACTGTCCAAAACACTTAAAATATTTAAATGTTGTTTAAAAGTTAGATTCAACTCTAACTTTTTAAAATAATCTGTAAAATTTTAAATAATTGATAGACTTTATTTTAGGAATTTGGTACAATTATATAGAGGTAATAAATATGGACATTTTAGAAAATTTAAATGATAAACAACAAGAAGCAGTTAAGTGTATTAATGGTCCCTTATTAGTACTAGCCGGAGCTGGAAGTGGAAAGACTAAAGTTTTAACAACTAGAATTGCTTACTTAATAAGAAAAGGAATAGACCCAGAGAATATCTTAGCAATAACATTTACAAATAAAGCAGCTGGAGAAATGCGAGATAGAATTACTAGATTAGTTGGAAATTGTGCAAGATGGATGCAGATATCAACATTTCATTCCTTTGGACTTCGAATAATTAAAGAAAACTATGAATATTTAGGATATGATAAAAACTTTGTTATCTTTGATAGTGATGATTCCTTAACAATAGTAAAGAAAATTTTAAAAGATAGGAATATTGACCCTACGAAGTTTAATCCAAGAGCAATTAGAAATAAAATTAGTAGTCTTAAAAATGAATTAATAGAACCTAAAGATTTTAAACCTGTTTTGGGTAATCCTTTTGAAACATTAGTTTTAGAAGTATATAAAAGTTATGAAGATGCGCTTTTAAAAAATAATTCTTTAGATTTTGATGATTTACTTATTTTACCAATTAAATTATTTAATCAAAAAAAAGATATATTAGACAAATATCAAGAACAATTTAAATATATTTTAATAGATGAGTATCAGGATACGAATGAGGCTCAGTATAAATTAACCAAACTTCTTGCAAGTAAATACAAGAATATTTGTTGTGTTGGAGATGCTGACCAAGCAATTTATGGATTTAGAGGAGCAAACTACCGAAATATCTTAAATTTTGAGAAAGACTATAAAAATGCAACAATTATTAATCTTGAAGAAAACTATCGAAGTACAAAGACTATATTAAAAGCTGCTAATAGTGTTATAAAACATAATGTAAATCGAAAAGAGAAAAATTTATTTTCAAATTTAGAAGTTGGAGATAAGATTAGTTATTATCGAGCTAAATCCGGACTTGATGAAGTTAAATTTGTTGTTAGTAAGATTAAAGAATTAAGAGATGAAAAAAAGAATTTAAGTGATATCGTCATTTTATATCGAACTAATGCTCAGTCAAGAACCTTTGAAGATGCTTTAGTGGAAGCGAATATTCCTTATAAAATAGTTGGAGGCGTAAACTTCTATAATCGTGCTGAAATTAAAAACTTACTTGCATACTTAAGACTTATTCATAATCCAAGTGATGATGTTAGTCTAGAAAGGATTATCAATGTTCCAAGACGAGGAATAGGGGACAAAACTGTTAGTAATTTATTAATTAAAGCAACTAATGAGAAAACTTCAATGTATGAGGCAATTACATCAGGAAAAGAATTACTTTTTAAAAGTATGATTGAAGACTTAAGAAAAATGCAAGATAAAATGTCTTTGATTGAATTTATTGATTTAGTTTTAGATAAGACTGGATTAAAGAAAAGTTATCAAGATGAAAAATCTTTAGATGCTGAGGTTAGACTTGAAAACCTTGAAGAATTTAAATCCGTTGCCAAGGCTTTTGAAGAAGAAAATGGGGTTATTTCCTTAGAAGATTTCTTACTTAATGTTAGTTTAATCACAGACAATACCGAAGTTAAAGAAGTTAGTGATGCGGTTAGTTTAATGACAATTCATGCTGTTAAAGGTTTAGAATTTGAATATGTGTTCTTAGTTGGGATGGAAGAGAATTTATTCCCACATCAAAATTCCATGTTTTCGCCCGATGAAATTGAAGAAGAAAGAAGACTTTGCTATGTTGCAATTACTAGATGTAAAAAGAAACTTTATATAACTAATGCCAGAACCAGAGTTTTATATGGACAAGACCAAGTAAATCCTGCAAGTAGATTTATAAGAGAAATCGATGATGATTTATTAGATGATGTTGGTATTTCTTTAATAGATGAGAAAGAAAAGAAAATTACTCATAGTATTTTAGAAAAAACATTTAAAAAACAAGATGTTTATGAAGAAAAAGATATGGATTATAAGGTTGGAGATTTTGTATATCATGAAACCTTTGGAGCAGGGAAAGTAATTGAAATAATACCAAATACAAAAGATAAGAAAAAAAGTTTAATTAAGATAGCATTTAAATTACCATATGGTATAAAGACGTTAATTTATAGTCATAAAAGTTTAAGAAAGGTGTGATGAATTTATGAAAGACGAATTAACTTTAGTAATATTAGCAGCCGGAATGGGCTCAAGATTTGGAGGTTTAAAACAAGTAGAACCAATTGGTCCGAATGGTGAATTTTTACTTGATTATTCAATTTATGATGCAATTGAAGCTGGTTTTACCAAGGTTGTATTTATAATCAAGGAAGAAAACTACGAATTATTCAGAAAAACAGTTGGAGAAAGAATTGAAGGAAAAATTCCAGTTGTTTATGCTTTTCAAGATATTAATGATATTCCGGATACTGTTAATTTAAATTGTGACCGGGAGAAACCTTGGGGAACTGGGCATGCCGTTTTAGCAGCTAGAAATGCTGTTCATGAAAACTTTGTTATGATTAATTCTGATGATTTCTATGGAAGAGATGCTTATAAGAAGATTAAAGAGTTCTTTGATAATTCGACTGACCCAGATTGTTATTCAATGGTTGCTTTTAGAGTTGCTAATACTATGACTGAAAATGGAAGTGTTAAAAGAGGTGTCTGTGAAAGTCAGGATGGATATCTTACTAATATAATTGAATCTTCAATTGAAAAAGTCGATGATAAGATAATTGCAACTCCTCTTGATGGAAGAGATGCTTTTGAAGTTGCTCCAAACTCTTTAGTTTCTATGAATTTCTTTGGATTTACTGAAAAAATGTTTGATGCTTTAAAGTCTGGAATAGTAAAATTCTTTGATGATAATAAAGATGATTTAACAAAATGTGAGTATTTAATACCTGATGTTGTATTTGAGGAAATCAAAAATAATGGTAAGAAAGTTCGCATTTTAGAATCAACTGATAAATGGTTAGGAGTAACATACAGAGAAGATAAAGAACATGTAGTAGAAGAAATAAAGAAGTTAATTGAGAAAGGAGAGTACCAAAATGATTTATGGCAATAAGTTAGTAATATTTGTACTTTTGCTTTCTTTTTTCTTAATGGTTGGATGTAGTTCTCATAAAAATTATTCTTATAAATTATATGATAATTATGAAATTAAAAGTATTGATAATGATATTAAGTTATATAAAGATGATGAAGTATTTAAAATAAATGATTTAGATTATCAAATTAAATCTTTTAAGTTTAACAGTGATGTTATTTGTTTAGAACTTAATGATGGTAATTATTATATGATTTATTATGTAGATGGAACTATAATTGGACCTCATACTTTAGAAAGTTTAAAAAAAGAAACTGATAGTTTATCTATGACTTTTGATACTGATTTTACAGATATTACTAAGATTGAAGGAGTTATTTATGAATGACCAAGAAAATATAGAAAGAATGCAAGAGTTAGTTAATATAATTAATAAATTAAATTATGAATATTATACTCTTGATAATCCAAGTGTTGAAGATAGTGAATATGATAGATTAATGCGAGAGTTAATGAAACTTGAAGAAATGTATCCGGATAAGGCTGATGCTAATTCTCCAACAAAAAGAGTAGGCGGTAAGGTTAATGAAAGTTTTGCCAAAATTACCCATGAACTTCCTATGTTATCACTTGCCAATGTCTTTACAGAATCTGATATCATAGCTTTTGATAATAGGATTAGAAAAGAAAATATTGTTCCAAAATATGTATGCGAGTTAAAAATAGATGGTTTAAGTGTATCTTTAAAATATGAAAATGGGGAACTTAAATATGCTGCAACTCGTGGTAATGGAGTAATCGGAGAAGATATTACCGATAATGTTAAGACAATTAAAACAATTCCTTTAAAGTTAAAAGAAAAAATTGATATTGAAGTAAGAGGCGAAATTTATATTAGTAAAAAAACTTTAATGCTTTTAAACCAAAAAAGATTAAAAGAAGGTTTAGAACCTTTTAAAAATGCAAGAAACTTAGCAGCAGGTTCCATTAGACAGCTTGATTCAAGTATTGCTGCTGAAAGAAACTTAGATGCTTTTATTTATCATTTACCAAATCCTCTTGATTATGGAATAAATACGCATTATGAAGCTTTAGAGTTTATGAAAAATCTTGGCTTTGTCACAAATCCTAATAATAGATTAGTTGATGGAATCGATGGTATCTTAAATTATATTGCTGAAAAAACTGAAAAACGTGAAAGTTTAGGATATGATATTGATGGGGTTGTTATCAAACTTAATAGTATCAAAGACCAAATGCGAATGGGAAGTACCGTTAAATATCCAAAATGGGCAACTGCTTATAAATTCCCACCAGAAGAAGTAGTTACTAAATTAAAAGATATTATTTTCACGGTTGGAAGAACGGGTCAAGTAACACCAAATGCTATTCTTGAACCAGTAAGTGTTATGGGTTCAACTATCTCAAAAGCAACTCTTCATAATGAAGATTATGTTAAAGAAAAAGATATTAGAGTAGGAGATTATGTTGTAATTATTAAAGCTGGAGATGTTATTCCTCGAGTTGAAAGTGTTAAATACAATAGAAGAGACGGAAGTGAAAAACCATTTGAAATGACTGATACTTGTCCTATCTGTGGTTCAGAGTTAGTTAAGAAAGATAGTAACTACTATTGTGTTAACCCTAAATGTGATGCTAAACATATTGAATCTTTAATTCATTTTTCATCAAGAGAAGCAATGGATATTGGAGGCTTCGGAGAAAGAATTGTTGAAGATATGTATAATCTTGGATTTGTTAAAAGAATACCAGACTTTTATCATTTAGATAAATATAAAAATGAACTAATGTTACTTGAAGGATATGGAGAAAAAAGCATTCAAAATTTACTTAAAGAAATTGAAGAAAGTAAAAAAAATTCTTTAGAAAAACTTTTATTTGCTCTTGGTATTAGACATGTTGGTTTTAAAACAGCTACAATTATTGCAAGGAAGTTTGTTACTATTGATAATATTATAAATGCTAGTTTTGAAGACTTGAATAATATTCCTGATATTGGTTCAATAATTGCTAAAAGTGTAAGAGAATACTTTGATAATCAAGAAAACCTTGATTTAATTACGGAATTAAAAGAATTAGGACTTAATATGACTTATTTAGGTAAAGTAATTGAAAATCCTAAAATAAAAGATAAAAGCTTTGTTATAACCGGAACTCTTAATATAAAAAGAGATGAGTTAAAAGATATGATTATCACTAATGGTGGTAAGGTAATTGAATCGGTAAGTAGAAAAACAGATTACTTAGTCTTAGGAGAAAATCCTGGTAGTAAATATGATAAGGCAAAGCTATTAGATATACCTATTTTAAATGAACAAGAAATATTAGATATGCTTAAAAATTAAAGTCAAAAAGTCTTGACAGGTAATCTCTATTATGATATATTTATTACAGAGTTAAAAAATATTTCTTTAATTCACACTCAATTAATATTAAAGTTATCCCGTTTGGTTATGTTACTCGCTTTTGGGTGATGCGAGTAATAAATTATCCCAAATTTTGATTATTCTCGCTTACGGGTGATGCGAGTAATACAATATTATTTGAGATATAAAACTTTATCAGAAATGGTAAAGTTTTTTAATAAGTTTATATAAAATGAAAAAGGATGAAGTTAATCATCCTTAGCCGTCCGTAATACTACGAACCCCGAAACCTTCCGTTTCAATAATTAAATAATATCATATTAGATACTATTTGTCAATCATATTTTGCACAAAATATATAAATAATAAAATTAAGAAAGTGAGTTTAGTCTTTCTTAATCTTTTATAATTTAAATACAACTATTTCTTGTATCACAGTTACATTTCAATTTCTTTTTTTAAACATTTTTTAATATTTTAATTGACTTTCCTATCTTATTAGGATATAATTAAATCATGGATATGCTTAATTCGTTAGGTGCTAATCCTTTATAGACGATTTTATTAATCATGTTGTTTATTCGCAGTTTAAAAATCTGAAATAAAGGAGGTAGATAACTATGCTAAAAAAAGAATTTTTTTGGCAAATAGTTTTAATCTTACAACTTGTGATAATTCTCATCATGGCAATTGCATCATTGGGTGGTTAAAACAAGAGCACACTAACGATACGTCTATGCGTTAGTGTGCTAACCACAACCTGGATTAGTACCTAACCAACGGAAATTAGGTATATCCTTTATTAATTATATGAAGTTTCCTTCATCTGTATACATAATATCATATTTTTATTGTTAATGCAAGTAGTTTTGCTTATTTAGATTTATTTTTTTTGAAATAATTATTTAAACTTTATCAGAAATGGTAAAGTTTTTTCAAAAGTTTTATATAAAAAGAAAAAGATGAGGCTAATCATCTTTAGTTAAGAATTTTTTTGGCAACTAGTTTTAATCCTACAACTTGTGATAATCCTCATCATGGCAATTGCAACATTAGTTGTCTAAAACAAGACTACACAAACGTTTTGTCTATGCATTAATGTGCTATGCCGACATTCGGATTAGTACCTAACCAGCGAAAATTAGGTATATCCTTTTTTAATATATGAAGTTTCCTTCATCTGTATACATAATATCATATTTTTCTTGTTAATGCAAGTAGTTTTGCTTATTTAGATTTATTTTTTTGAAATAATAGTTTAAAAATTTAGATAAATATTAAAAAATGATTGTATCAGGAAGATAAATTTGATAAAATAAAATACGTGATGTTATATATGAAACAGGAAAATATTAGAAACTTTTCAATAATTGCCCATATTGATCATGGTAAATCAACTTTAGCAGATAGAATCTTAGAAATTACTAACGCAGTTTCTAAAAGAGAAGCTAAAGAACAAATGCTTGATAATATGGATATTGAAAGAGAAAGAGGAATAACAATTAAATTAAATACAGTTAGACTTAATTACAATTATAAGGGAGAAGACTATACGTTAAACTTAATAGATACTCCAGGACATGTTGATTTTTCTTATGAAGTTAGTCGTAGTTTAGCAGCTTCTGATGGAGCCATTTTAGTTGTAGATGCAACCCAAGGAGTAGAAGCTCAAACAATTGCTAATATGTATTTAGCCCTAGACAATAATTTAACGATTATTCCGGTTATTAATAAAATAGACCTTCCAAGTGCAGATATTAAAAAGACAAAACAAGAATTAATTGATACATTTGGGTTTGATGATTCTGAGATAATTTTAACAAGTGCGAAAACAGGGGAAGGGATAAAAGAATTAGTTGAAGCTTTAATTGAAAAAATTCCTTCTCCAAAGGGAGAAAAAGAAGAACCATTAAAAGCATTGATATTTGATAGTTTATATGATTCTTATCGCGGAGTTTTAGTATTAGCCCGAATTTTTGATGGTACCCTTAAAGTAGGGGATAAGATAGAGTTCATGCAAACAGGTTCAGAATATGAAGTAACCGAATTATTTGTTTATAACCCTAACTTCTTAAAAGTAGAAAGTCTCTCAAGTGGGGAAGTAGGGTATGTGGTTGCTGCGATTAAAACCTTAAGTGACGTTCGGGTAGGTGATACAATTACGTTAGCAAAAAATCCTTGTAAAGAAGCCCTTCCTGGTTATAAACCTATGCAACAAGTAGTATTTACAGGACTTTATCCAACGGAAACTAATAAATACAATGATTTAAGAGAAGCTTTAGAAAAATTAAAACTAAATGATGCTAGTCTAACTTTTGAACCGGAAACCAGTGAAGCTTTGGGCTTTGGATTTCGTTGTGGGTTCCTTGGACTTTTACACATGGATGTTGTTGAAGAAAGATTAGAAAGAGAATTCAATTTAAATCTAATTGCAACTAGTCCTTCCGTTATCTATGAAGTTTTAAAAACCGACGGAGAAATTTTAAAAATCGATTCTCCTCAAAAGTTACCAGATATAACGAAAATTAAAACTATAAGTGAACCTTATATTCTAACAAATGTCTTTACTCCAAGTGAATATATAGGGCCACTAATGGAATTATGTCAAAACAAAAGAGGTATTTATAAATCCTTAGAGTATCTAACTCCAGAACGGGCTATCTTACATTATGAACTTCCTTTATCAGAAATTGTCTATGATTTCTTTGATAAATTAAAAAGTATTAGTAAGGGATATGCTTCATTTGACTATGAATTAATTGGTTATAAACCTAGTAATTTAGTTAAAATGGATATTTTAGTCAATGGCAATTTAGTTGATGCCTTATCAACCATTGTTCATAAAGACTTTGCTTATAATCGAGGAAAAGTTGTAGTTAATAATTTAAAATCGATTATTCCAAGACAAATGTTCGTGGTTCCAATTCAAGCGGCAATTGGTTCTAAGATAATTGCCAGAGCAGATATTAAAGCGATGCGAAAAGACGTTCTTGCTAAATGCTATGGAGGAGATGTATCCAGAAAGAAAAAATTACTAGAAAAACAAAAAGAAGGTAAAAAACGAATGAAAAAAATAGGTAATGTTGAAATACCTCAAGAAGCTTTCTTAACTGTTTTATCTAATGAGGAAATCAATGATTAGTTCCGTTTACATTCATATTCCTTTTTGTTCTAATATTTGTAATTATTGTAACTTTGCTAAATTTTATTATAATAAGAATATGGTTAACTCTTATTTAAATGCACTTGATAAAGAAATTAAATTAAGATATAAGGGTGATGTAATAAAAACTCTTTATATAGGAGGAGGAACTCCTAGTTCTTTGGAAGTAGATGAATTAGAAAGACTATTTCAGATACTTAAAATATTTAAGAAAGATAAAACTATAGAATTTACAATTGAAGTTAATCCCGAGAATTTAACTCTTGAAAAAATTAAATTATTTAAAAAATATGAAGTTACAAGAATTAGTATGGGAGTAGAATCTACTAATAAAAAATTTCTAGATTATTTAGGACGACATCATGATTTTAATAAGGTAAGAACAAGTATAAATTTATTAAAAAGGGAAGGATTTACAAATATCAATGTTGATTTAATCTATGCTTTAAAAGAAGAAACACTAGATGATTTAAAAAGAGATATTCTTAATTTAGTAAGTCTAGATGTACCTCATATCTCAACTTATTCTTTAATGATTGAAGAAGGAACTATCCTTGGAATAAAACATGAACAAAATATAGATGAAGATAAAGATTATTTAATGTATGATTTAATTAGAAAGACTTTAAAAAAATATGGTTATAAACATTATGAAATAAGTAACTTTGCCAAAGAAGGATATGAATCGAAACATAATTTAGTCTATTGGAATAATGATTACTACTATGGATTTGGCTTAGGTGCTGCAAGTTTCATTCCAAGTAAAAGAATAACTAATACTTATAATTATAATAATTATATAAAGGGAGATTATGTTAAAGAAATAGAAGAATTAACTAAAAAAGATATTTTATCTTATGCCTTGATATTAGGTTTTAGAAAGATTGAGGGTATTAATAAGAAAGAGTTCTTTGCTAAATACAAAGTAGAATTAGATAGTTTATATAATATTAAAGAATTAATAAAAGATAAAAAATTAATTGATAATGGGATGAATATTTTTGTAAGTTATGATAAAATATATATTGAAAATAGTATTTTAATTAATTTTGTAGGAGAGTAGTATGGAAAAAAGAGATTATTTTAAAAAAGAATTAGAATTTATTAAAAATAGTAAGATAAGAAATTCATGTTTAACTATGATAGAGTTATTACCAGATTATTTTTTTGAAATTCCAGCATCATCAACTGGCAAGTATCACCCAGAGTTTACTTTAGGAAATGCTGGGTTAGTTAGACATGTTAAAGCGGCAGTTAGAATAGGACACGAGTTACTAATGGATCCTGTTATTGGAGATAAATATACAAGTGATGAAAAAGATTTAATGCTAATGGCTTTAATTTTACATGATGGTTTAAAAAGTGGATTAGAACATAATAGATATACTCAAGTAGATCACCCAACTTTAATCAAGAACTATATAATTAAAAATAAAGATAAATTAGAATTAAATGATGAAGAAGTTAAATTTATTGGTAAAGTAATTGAATCTCATATGGGACCTTGGAATAAAGATTATGATGGAAATCCCATCTTACCAATTCCTAAAACAAAATATGAAAACTTTGTTCATATGTGTGATTATCTTGCTAGCAGAAAGTTTTTGAATGTTAAGTTTGATAATAATAATGATATTATAGGTTAGAAAAAATATTAAAAAAATAGAAAGAGTATTAAACTCTCTCTACCAATCGCCCAACGCGATCCCTAAGCAATATATTGCTTACAACAATATTATCATAAAAAATAATATCTGTCAAATATGTAATATTCTATATTTAAAATATTAAAATTGTGTTATAATATTTTATAGGGATGGGGTACTTGGGAAGGAGTAACGATGTGCTCGAGAGCAAGTAAGCATATAGCATATATAATATATGTGAGAATTCATCTCGCCTGGGGTATCCTATCTTTTTATTTGTCAATTTATGTAAATTATAAAAACTTTCTCTTAAAATTTCTTGAAATAATTATTTAAAAATGGTATTCTAAAGAAGAATAAGAGGAGTTAAAAATGAATAATGAGGAATACTTTCCAAAAAAGAAAGATAATAAGGAAACAGTTAAAAAAGAGGTAACTAATCAAAATAATAATTCGAATGATAAGAAAAGTAATACTTTAGAAATAGGATTACTTGTATTAATTATCTATGATGTTATATCTCTTTTATTATTGATTAAGGTAAATAATGGTTTTAATTTAGCATTTCTAATTTATTTATATAATATTATAATATTATTTATTGGTTATAGAAAAGCCAAAGAAAAGAAATCAATTGCAACTAAAATTGGGATGCTGATAGGTATTTACTTATTATTTGGAGATATTATATCAATAATACTTGGAGTATTTACGATTATAGATTCCGTTAATTATAATAAACAGTTTAATGGAAAAAGTGATAAAAAGAATGAATGGGTAGTTATTCCAATTATTATAATTGGATATATTGTTTTAATTGCTACTGTCTTTATAATTAATAATTCAGATATTTTAAATTATGAATTAAAGTGTGTAAGAAATAATAAAGATAAAATAGTTTATTATTTTGATGAAACAGGTATAAAAGATATAACTAAAAATGGTGAGAGTGATGAAGAAGAATTAGATAATATTAATGAAAAATATCATGGTCTTATATGGTATTATTCTGAAAAAGGTGAAAAGATAGAAAAATATAAGGATTTGGCTAAGCATTATGAAGAAGTAGATTTAGGTTCTAAGTGTAGTAGTTTTTGAAAAAAGATGTTGCATTTTTAAAACTTATATGATAATATATAGTAAATCCTGTGAAGTTGAGGAGTATATTATTGGACTTTAAAGAGAGTTAGTGATTGGGTGCAAACTAATATTTCTAATAATAGAAGGTAGCAACGAAGGAGTATATCTGAAATAAGTAAGATATAATGTTAATCGCATTAAGATTTTAAGGTAATTAATAATTACAAATTAAGGTGGTACCACGGAACTTCGTCCTTTAGGATGGAGTTTTTTTTAATGAAAGGAGAAAGATATGTTAAGTACAAAGTATGACCATTTAATGGTTGAAGAAGGAAAATATGAGAAATGGATAGCGAAAGGTTATTTTAAAAGTGGTGATTTAACTAAAAAGCCATTTTGTATAGTTATTCCACCTCCAAATGTAACAGGTAAACTACATTTAGGACATGCTTGGGATACGGGTATTCAAGATGCTATTATTAGATACAAAAGAATGCAAGGTTATGATGCTTTATGGGTACCAGGAATGGACCACGCTGGAATTGCAACCCAAGCTAAAATTGATAAAAAATTAAAAAGTGAAGGAATTAATCCAAGAGAAATGGATAGGGAAGAGTGGCTTAAAGTTGCTTGGTCTTGGAAAGACGAATATGCCAATAATATTCATAAGCAATGGGCTAAATTAGGACTATCTCTTGACTATGACCATGAAAGATTCACGTTAGATGATGGATTATCAAAAGCTGTTAAACATGTATTCGTTACTTTATATAATAAAGGTTTAATCTACCGAGGTGAAAGAATAATCAATTGGGACCCCGAAGCTATGACAGCTCTTTCTAATGAAGAAGTTATTTATAAAGATGTTAAGGGAGCTTTCTATCATATTAAATATTATCTTGAAGATTCTAATGATTATTTAGAAGTAGCAACAACTCGTCCTGAGACTTTATTTGGTGATACAGCTGTTGCCGTTAATCCAGATGATTCACGTTATCAAAAATATATTGGTAAAAATGTTATCTTACCAATTGTAAATAAAAAAATTCCCGTAATTGCTGATATGCATGCTGACCCCGAGTTTGGAACCGGAGTTGTAAAAATAACCCCAGCTCATGACCCTAACGACTTTGAAGTTGGAAATAGACACAATTTAGAAAGAATAGTTGTTATTAATCCTGATGGAACCATGAATGAAAATGCCGGTAAATACAAGGGACTTGATAGATTCGAATGTCGAAAACAACTAATTAAAGATTTGAAGGACGCTGATTTACTTCTTGAAATAGAAGAAATAACCCATTCCGTTGGGCACTCTGAAAGAACAGATGTTATGGTTGAACCTTATTTATCGAAACAATGGTTTGTTAAAATGCGACCTTTAGCAGATGCAGTTTTAGAAAATCAAAAAAATAAAGATACGAAAGTTAACTTTGTTCCTAAAAGATTTGAAAAAATCATGAACCATTGGATGACGATTACTTATGACTGGTGTATCTCAAGACAACTTTGGTGGGGACACAGAATTCCTGCTTGGTATAAGGGTGATGAAGTTTATGTTGGTGAAACAGAACCTGAAGGGGAAGGATGGGTTCAAGACACAGACGTTCTTGATACTTGGTTCTCTAGTGCTCTTTGGCCATTTTCAACTTTAGGATTTCCAGAAAATACTGATATGCTTAAAAGATATTATCCAAATGACGTTTTAATATCTGGATATGATATCATTCCTTTCTGGGTAAACCGCATGACTTTCCAAGGTTTAGAATTTATGAAACAACGCCCCTTTAAAGAATGTTTGATTCATGGTTTAATCCGTGATAAAGAAGGTCGTAAAATGAGTAAATCCTTAGGAAATGGAATTGACCCAATGGATGTAATCCAAGAGTATGGTGCTGATGCCTTAAGATACTTCTTGCTAACTGCAACTAGTGCTGGAATGGACCTTAGATACGATGAAGAAAAAGTAAAATCAACTTGGAATTTCATTAATAAACTATGGAATGCATCACGTTTTTGCCTTTTAAATATGGAAGACTTTAAAGAAAGTGATTATACTTTAAAAGAATTAAAGAAAGAAGACAAATGGATAATTACAAGATGTAATAAAACAATTAAAGAAGTTATTAAATATATGGATAAATATGAATTTAATAATGTTGGTGCTAACCTTTATAGTTTTATTTGGAATGATTTTTGTGATACTTATATAGAATTTGCTAAATTTAGTTTAGATTCTAAAGCTACTAAATCAACTTTATATTATGTAATTTGCAATATTTTAAAAATGTTACATCCTTTAATGCCATATGTAACTGATGAAATCTATAATAAATTACCATTTAAAGATAGTGAAAATATTATGATTAGTAAATATCCAATGTATGACAAGAAAATGATTTTTAAAGAGGAAGAAGAAGTTAACCATATTATAGATTTTATTAAAGTATTTAGAAATATTAAACAAGAACAAGGAATTGGCAAAGAATTTAAAGTTAAATTAAATAGTAAGTTTGATGACTTGATTATTAAAATGTTAAAACTAGATAGTCATATTATAGATAAGGAATTAGATATTACCAAATATAATGTAACTAATAATTATTATACTCTTGATTTATATTATGAAAAACAAGAGACAGAAAATGATAGGATTTTAAAAGAAAAACAAATTGAATCTTTAAAAAATAGCATTTTAAGACGTGAAAAATTATTGAGTAATGAAGGCTATCTAACTAAAGCACCAAAAGAATTAGTTGAAAGTGAAAAAGCTAAGTTAAAAGAAGAGAAGGAATTATTAGAAAAATTATTAAATGCATAAAAATACTTGTAAAATTATAGAAATTCTTGTAAAATGAATATATAAAGATAAGAGGGTATTTATGAAGAAGGATTTTATTGAAGTTATGTACGAAAAAAGAAAATATATTATTGCTATAGGACTTATATTATTACTTGGTATTTCTATATATTATGTTATTTCTTCTAAAGTAAAAAATAATAATTCTAAACAAAATGAAGTTATTGTTACTACAACATTAAAAATATTTGGACCTAAAACAATATCTTTAAAAACTGGTGAAGAATATGATGACCCTGGTTACTATGCAATTGATTCAACCGGAAAAATTAGAAGTGATGAGATTAAAGTAAGTAGTAATTTTGATAAAAATAATCCGGGTACTTATACAGTTACTTATCAAATTGATGATAAAACCTTAACAAGAACAATTGAAGTTACTGGAGAAGCTATTTCAGGAAATCAAAATGAAAATGATAATAATCAAAATCCACTTGAATTATCTTTAAATGGAGATAAAGTTATAACCTTATCTGTTGGAGATGAATATATTGAACCAGGGTTTCTTGCAACTTCACCTGATGGGAAAAATATAAATGCTCAAGTTAAAACAACGGGAGAAGTTAATACGTCAAAACCAGGTGAATACACTTTAACTTATATGATAGAATATAATGGAGAGAAAAAAGAAGTAATTAGGACAGTTGTTGTTATTGATGATACTTTAGTTATAAGTGTTGTACCTAATAAAACAACCTATACTAATTCTCATGTTACTTTTACAATTAAAGTCGAAGGTAATAGTTTTCAAACTTTAGTATTTCCAAATAATGTTTTAAATGAAAATAAAGAAACAACTTATGATGTAACAACAAATGGTACTTACACGTTTACTGCTTATAATATAAATGGAAAATCATTTACCAAAAGTGTTACTGTAACTAATATAGATACAGAATCTCCAACTGGTTCTTGTTTAGCAACTATAAATCAAACAAGTACTAATATTCAAGTAAATGGTGATGATGATTTAAGTGGTATTGCAAATTATATCTATTATGATAATGGAACTGAAATATTAAAAAGTGATAATAACTTTTATAACTATAATGCTAAAACTTCAAAAATTGTTACAGTTACAATAACTGATAAAGCAGGTAATAAAACGAAAATAAATTGTAATATTGAAGATAAATCTGCTCTTGACCCAATAAAACCTGGAGCAAATGAAAAAATTGTAAAACAAGGAGAAACAGATACTTTAAAAGTATATATTACTAAAAAGAGTAAATATTATATAACTAGAATTTGGGCATATGACCCATATCATCAATTAAATAAATTTGATTCTCCAGAATATGGTAAAAAATTATATCGTCCTAAAACTTTACTAAAAAAAGCTAAAGAAAAATATAATTTACAAAATCAATTATTAGTAGGTTTTAATGCAAGTGCCTTTTATTTAGCTGGAGTGTATGATGCTTCGGAAGTTTCAAAATATTCGAAATATAATAAAACAAGTGTTGGTACTTTAGTTATAACAGATGGAAAAGTAATTAGAAATGCTTATAATCATGCCTATAAGACAAGATATATCGTTGGAGTAGACAAGGATAATCAAATGCAAGTATTTACAGATAAAAGTGGTACCTCAAAAAAAGCTAAAGAAGAAAAGAAAAAATGGGCTCAAGAAGTTATAGATTCTGGAATTAGAAATACATTTACACATGCTTCAATTTTAATAAAAGATTATAAAAAAAGTAGTACAAAAACAAATATGCCTAGTCCCTCAACAAGAAAAAATAGACAAGCTATTTGTCAAATTGATACCAATAACTTTGCTTTAATAACTGGAGAAAATCTTAATCGAAGTGATTTACAAAATATAATGATGAATTTAAAATGTCGAATTGGAAGTAATCTTGATGGTGGAGGTTCAATAGCTTTATTCTTCCAAGATAGAGGTTCAAATAGTATTTCAACTATAATTGGTAATAAACGTGATTTAACCGAAGTAGGTTATTTTAGTGAATTAAATTAAAAAAAGTCTTGATTATTTTTAAGAATATGTTAAAATTATATTGTAGAGAGGAGTTGACCTAACATGGCTAATATATTAAATGTATCTTCAAAATATGTATACAATGTGTTAACTATGGGGGGGGCTTATCAAATTTAATACAAATTAAATTTTTATTAAATAACAAACTAAGACATAGAGAAGTAGTATATTAATACTATTGTTTTCTATGTCTTTTTATGTTTTCAAAAAAAAGGAAGGAGTAAAAATATGAAAACAATTGAAAAAAGAAAGGTAACTATTACTTTAATAGCAATCTTAGTTTTAACCATAGGAGGTGCTTATGCTCTTTGGACATACTCTAAGACTTTAGGTAATCAAACCTTCGTTGTTATCCCAACGTTTGGATAACAACGATTATCCCAACCTTTTTATTATCCCAACTTTTTTAATGAAATTCTTATTTTATAAGGAAAAAAATTAAATTAGTTGG
>CANRDV010000008.1 GCA_947629475.1 uncultured Bacilli bacterium | reverse complement strand
ATTTTATATAAGTTTCTTTATAATTCCTCATTGACAACAGGAACCCAGTAACAATTCTTATAGATTTTGTAATATCTTAAAAATAAGATATTACAATAAGTATGGCGAATTATTACTGCCTATTATCAATGAATGCTTATAAAGAAACTATTAAATAATGGTAGTGACATTTTAACTAATGATAAGGTGACATTTTAAAAAAAGATTAACAAAAATTAAAAAAACACTTGAAAAATTAAGTATTAGTTGATAAAATTATAATTGTAGAGGATCTAAAAGTTTATAAAAAATAATTCTCTAATTGAATTTATTGACTTTTTAAAGAATTTAGTGTATAATATGTACAATTCTTTAAAAGGAAGAGTTTTATACATATTTTTTGAGGATATTGTATAAAATAAAAAAGAGATACAACCTAATTTGAGCAGTTAGGTGTTATCTCCAAAATACTTTGGGTTTAGCACCAAAACTTCTTGTGAAGTTAGGTGCTATTTTCGTAGTAATATTATTGCAATAGCTATTATTGTAAATAGTATTACAACTAATATCAAGAAAGCAAGAGTTAAGTACTCCACCTCAATGATACGGGACTTATTTTTGTTAAAATATATAGTGTGCCCATATTACTCACCTCCTCCACTATATAAAAAGTTTTAAAAAAGAAAAATTTATAAAGTATTTGGAGGTTAACACCTAACTATATTTAGATTATATCTCATGAGTTA
This sequence comes from uncultured Bacilli bacterium, assembly GCA_947629475.1. Classification (GTDB taxonomy): domain Bacteria; phylum Bacillota_I; class Bacilli_A; order RF39; family UBA660; genus RUG591. The sequence continues at coordinate 36,172 of CANRDV010000008.1, read as the reverse complement.
ATTATATTAAAATAAATTCTTTTTGTCAATTTATTTGACGATTTTTTTTAATTTTTTGTTGACTTTTATGAATAATTGGTATTCAATATGTATTGTAGAAGAAAGTACTAATCTATTAATGAAAGGTATTATTTTTTTATTTACTTTTAATGTTATTTTAAGTATAATATGGGTGGTGATTGAAAATGTATATAGGTAATGTTTATATAGATGGAAAAACTGTTTTAGCACCGATGGCAGGTATTTGTAATAGTGCTTTTAGAAAAATTATTAAAGAAATGGGATGTTCTTTAATTTATGCTGAGATGGTAAGTGATAAAGCCTTATTTTATGGTAATGAAAAAACAAAGGAAATGCTTTTTATGGAACAAATAGAAAGACCAATTGTTCAACAAATATTTGGAAGTGATAAAGAGTCATTTGTTTATGCAGCTAAATATATTGAAAAAACAATGTGTCCAGATATCGTCGACATAAACATGGGTTGTCCAGTTCCAAAAGTTGCTGTAAGAGCTCAAGCAGGAGCTGCTCTTTTAAAAAATCCTTCAAAAATAAAAGAAATAGTTGAAGCCGTAGTTGAAGCTGTATCTGTTCCCGTTACAGTAAAAATTAGAAGTGGCTGGGACCAAAATAGTATTAATGCCGTAGAAGTTGCTCGGATATGTGAAGAAGCAGGTGCCAGTGCTATTTGTATTCATCCAAGAACTAGAAGTCAAGGTTATAGTGGCAAAGCCGATTGGAGTTTAATTAAAAAAGTTAAAGAAAGTGTTAAGATACCGGTAATTGGGAATGGAGATATAACAGATATTTATAAAGCTAAACAAATGCTTGATGAAACTGGATGCGATTTAATCATGATAGGACGAGGAGTTTTAGGAAATCCTTGGTTAATTAAAGAAATAAATGCTTATTTAAAAGATGGAACAGTCATTCCTAAACCAACACCTATTGAAAAAGTTGATATGTGTTTAAAACATTTAGATTATTTAAGTAAAATAAAAGATGAAAAAGTTGCTTGTTTAGAAATTAGAAACCATATTGCTTGGTATTTAAAAGGAATAAAAAATAGTAATCAAGTTAAAGAAAAAGTATATCAAACTAAAAAATTATGTGATATAATAAAAGTGTTAAATGATTTTAAGGAGGAATTGAATGAAACCAGCAAGTTATAAAAGAGTATTTGCATACTTAATTGATATTGTAATGATTGCCTGTATTGGAGTTATTATCGGAGGATTTATCCCGGTAAGTGAGAAGTATGAAGCAGCAAGTGTTGAATTAACCGATACTTTAAAAGATTATACAGATAAGAAAATTAATGAAGAAACTTATATCGAAAAAGTAAATGACTTAAACTATACTTTAAGTAAAGAAAGTCTTGCTACAAGTATTGTTACAGTTGTTATTTATATTGGTTATTTTGTAATTTTACCATATTATTGGAATTCTCAAACAGTAGGTAAAAGATTGATGAAAATTAAGATTGCACCAATTGATGGAGAAAAGAAACTTACAATGAATAACTATTTAATAAGGGCTTTGATAATTGATTCTATTTTATCAAGTATAATTAGTATAGTTTTACTTTTAACTTTAACTAAATCTATGTATATAACAGTTGATAGTTATATAGCTAACTTCTTTATGTATTTCTATATTATTTCATTTATCATGATACTATTTAGAAAAGATGGAATGTCTTTACATGATTTTATTGCAAGAACAAAAGTTGTAATGGTTTCAGATAATGGAGAAGTAGTAGAAGAAGCTGTAGTTGTAAATGAAACTCATGATGAAGTAGAGACTAAAGAGATAGAAGAAAAGAAAGAAGAAGTTAAGAAAACTTCTAATAAGAAAACAACTACTAAGAAAACAGGAACTAAAGATACAAGTAAAAAGACTGAAACAAAGAAAAAAGAAACTAAAAAAAAGAACTAATTAACTTAATAAGCCTAAAGCAATAAGTTAAAAGTTCTCTAATGACAACGATTTAACATCATTGTCATTATTAGTATAAGAAGAAATTTAAAAATTATACAGAAAGGATTAAAAAATGGAATTAAGTGAAATTAAATTAGAATTAAAGGATATTAAAGAGAAGCATGATGAACTATGGAGGTTACTTTGACATCTCTAAAAAAGAAGGTAGAATTGAAGAATTAGAAGAGATAACTAAAGATGCAAACTTTTGGCTTGATAAAAATAAAGTTCAAGAAACAATGGATGAATTAAATAATTTAAAAGATATTGTTCATAATAATAAAGAAATAAAGGAACAACTTGAGAATGATTTAGAGTTATTAGAAATTTTAGAGTTAGAAAATGATAGTAAGATAAAAGAAGAAATAGAAAAAGATGTAAATGTTCTAACTGATAAATTAAAAGATTTAGAAATGTTTACTTTATTAAATTCAGAATATGATAAGAATAACTGTATCTTAGAAATTCATGCTGGAGCCGGTGGAACGGAAGCTTGTGACTGGGCTAGTATGTTATATAGAATGTACCAAAGGTATATGGAAAGACATAATTTTAAATATGAAGTTATATCATATTTAGAAGGAGAAGAGACCGGGATAAAAAGTGCTTCGATGAAAGTTACGGGAATGTATGCGTATGGCTATTTAAAATGTGAAAAAGGTGTTCACAGACTAGTTAGATTATCACCATTTGATGCTAATAACAAGAGACACACCTCATTTGCATCAGTTGATGTTACTCCAGAATTTACAGAAGTTTCAGATATTGAAATTCAAGAGAAAGATTTAAAAATCGACGTCTATAGGAGTAGTGGAGCAGGAGGTCAACATATTAACACAACTGATAGTGCCGTTCGGATAACACATTTACCTACTAAAATTGTCGTAGCATGTCAAAATCAAAGAAGCCAAATTCAAAATAGAGAAGAAGCTCTTAATATGTTAAAGAGTAAACTAAAACAATTAAGTATTGAAAATCAAGTTAAAACTTTAAGTGATGTTAAAGGAGAAAATTTAAATATAGAATTTGGTTCGCAAATAAGAAGTTATGTAATGCACCCTTATTCCATGGTAAAAGACCATCGAACTAACTATGAAACAGCAAATGTTACGAAAGTATTAGATGGGGATTTAGATGAATTTATAAAAAGTGAATTAAAAAATAAAGTTAGTAATTAAAGTAGTATCAAAACTACTTTTCTTTTTGAGGTGATTTATGAAAAAATTAAAAAAATATATTTATTTATTATTAGTTTTATTAGTTGCTGCCCTAAATTTTAATTTAATTTTAAAACCATTAAAATTAGTAGTAGGAGGAACTCAAGGAGTAGCCGTTATTTTAAATCATTTATTAAAATTAAGCCCTTCTCTTATTATTTTAATTGTTAATGTTTTAATGTTAATTATTAGTTTCTTTACTTTAAAAAAAGAAACAACATTAGGAACAGTAGAAGCAACTTTTATGTATCCAATTTTAGTTAAGATAACTAGTTTTATTCCTAGTATTAAAGTAGATGGTGTATGGGTAATTTTATTAGTAGTATTAGCAGGTATTGTCTGCGGAGTAACTGGAGGGTTAGTTTATCGACTTGGCTTTTCAAATGGAGGTGTAAGTGTTCTTCCTTTATTAATTGAAAAATATTTTTCTATTCATGTTTATCTTTCAACTTTTATTATTAATGGAATAATTGTTTTACTAGGAATAATTTATTTTGGAATCTTAAAGGGTATTTATTCAGTTATAATTATTTTATTACAAAGTTATTTAATTAAAAAAGTGTTAAGTTTTAAGAAAAGAAATGTACATAGTAAAAGTTGCAATTAATAATTATTTTATTTGAAAAAATTTAATAAACATGTTATAATTAATTTGTAAGAAATTTGTTTCATAGTGCAGAATAAAGTGCAGAATAAAGTGCAGAATAAATTTTGCTAAATGAGATACATTTATAATTGAATAATAAGGACTTTTTGCAAAAAAATCATAATTATAGAAATCAATAATTATCAAAAAAGTGCAGAATAAAGTGCAGAATAAAATAAAGGGAGAAATAGATATGAATTTAGGGTTAGAATCTGAAAAAATTGAATTTAAAAAAAGTACAAGTGAATTAATTGAAGGAGTAATATCTTTATCATCAATGCTAAATAAAAATGGTGAGGGTACAGTTTATTTTGGAGTTAAAAATAATGGTGATGTAATCGGACAAAAAGATATTAATGAAAGTACTTTGAGGGATGTATCAAGAAAAATTTCTGAGGGTATAAAGCCTCAGGTTATACCAACTATTTCTTTAGAGTTACTTGATGGTAAAAATGTAATAAAAGTAGCTGCCAAAGGAAATGATACTCCATATTCTGCTTTTGGAAAATATTATAGTAGGTCATTTGATGAAGATAAACAATTAACACCAACAATGTTAAAAGCCTTAATAAATAAAGAAGGTGAACCTGATTACATTATAAATAAAGTTGCTTATAAACAAGATTTGACTTTTGTGATGTTAACGGGATTATATTTAGCTAATAAAATAGCAATTAATAATGATAAATTTGAAACTAATTTAGGTTTATTTACGAATGATAATAAATATAATTATATGGCAGAGTTATTAGCTGATTCTAATGATGTTTCGATTAAAGTGGTAACTTTTGCTGGTACTGATAAGACAGTAATATTAAAAAGAACAGAATATGGTGGTAAATGTTTATTATTAGCAATTAATAATGTCTTAGAATATATGGAAAGCATTAATGAGACAAAGGTGAAAGTTGGGGGAATTCAAAGACAAGAAGAAAAATATTTTGATTTTAAATGTTTTAGAGAAGCTTGGATTAATGCATGCGTTCATACTAAATGGTCAGAAGAAATACCACCAGCTGTTTATATTTTTGATGATAGGATAGAAATCGTATCTAATGGTGGATTGCCATCTTCACTTACAAAAGAAGATTTTTATGCTGGAGTTTCTAAACCTGTTAATAAAAAATTATTAAAAATATTTGGAGATTTAGATTATATTGACCAAACAGGTCATGGAATACCATTAATTGTTGAAAAATATGGTAAGAAGGCTTTCTACATCAGTGATCATACTATAATTGTAACAATACCTATTAACAAACAATTACTTGAAAATGTTGAAAGTAACCAAGTGGATACTGAATTAACAGAAGCCGAAACCTTAATTTTTAATTTAATAAAAAACGATAAAAATATAAAAACGGAAGAATTAGTAAAGTTAGCAAAGTTAAGTGAAAGATATGTAAATAAGATTATAAAGTCTCTTAAAGATAAGAATTATATTGAACGTGTTGGTTCAAATAAAACAGGTTATTGGAAAATTTTATAGATAAATATTATTAAAAAAACTAAATTACCGAATAATTTTTCCACAATTTACCGAACAAAATATACTCAAATTACCGAATAAAAAATCTACAAATTACCGAAAAGTAATTTACAAGATACAAAAGGAGGCTTATGAAAAGAAAAACAATAGCTGGTTATTTATTAGGATTTGTTTTAGCAATTTTATTAGTTTGCTATGTCTTATTAGCAGTTATTAAAACTACTATCTTTAATGAAACATACGTTAAAAGCATGCTTAATGAAAATAACTATTATAAACTTATTTATAATAAAATTCTTGATAATATGGAAAGTTATCTTGATAAATTAAATGTACCTATAGATATAATAGATAATATTTATACCGAAGATGAAGTTAAAACTGATATAGATAATATGATAGGAAGTATCTTTGGTGATAAAAAGTTTAAGTATGATGAATCTTTAATTGAAAAGAGAATAACTAAAAATATAAATAAATATGTTGATGAATATAATGTAAAAGTAAATGATATTGAAAGGTTTGTTAATGAAATAGTTAATATTTATAAAAAAGGTGTTAATGTTTTTAGTGTAATAGAAAATTTTATTAATATCTTTCAAAAAGTTGGAGATTTACTTGGAATAATATCTATCTTGTTATTGATTATATGTAGTTTATTATTAATATCAATTATCTTAATTAAAGTTAAAAGTTTAGGATTTACTAGTTTAGTAACTGGATTTATGTTATATATAATAAAGATTTTATTATTTAAAATAATAAACATTAGTAAGTTGAATGTTATAACTTCGGAATTAACTAGGGTAGTTAAAGATATTTTAGAAAAGTTAGGTAGTTTATTGATAACTTATGCAATTATTTTTATAGGAATTGGAATATTTATTGTATTAATTGAGATACTAATAAGTGTTAAAAATAAGGATAAAAAAAGAAAAAAGTAATTTTGAAAAATATTTACTTTACACTTTAAAGTAATAATTTGTAAAGTGCCTGGAAAAAAATCTTGCATTTTTTTTTGGTGTAAGTTATAATATTTTTAGAGAGGAGAAAAGTATGAAAAAAATCATAATGATGTTATTAGCAATTGCTTTAATATTTTCTGTTGTAAGTCCTGTAAGTGCTTTAACTGAAAGAGAAGTTCTTGATAAGTTAGAGGATACTTATACAATTAATGGTGCTGAATTTAAAATTTCACCAGCTTTAAAGAAAATTATTGAAGATTATGCTAAAGAGTTTGAAGTACCAGATAAAGATTTACAAGCTCTTGATACTGCAATTAGAAAAGCTATTGACATCGTAAAAGGAACAAAGGCAACAAGTATTGATAATCTTCCTAAAGCTGCAAAAGGAGAATTATTAAATATACTTGCTGGCTTAAGAAGTGAAACTTCAATCAATGTTACTTACACTGATGGAGTATTAACTATCTACAGTCCAAAAGATGGTAGCGTATTTGAAAAAGTTACAGATTTAGTAAAACAAACTGGAACTGAAACAAATAGTCTTGCTATCCTTGCTGGTGCATCATTTATAGTTATGTTAGCAGGTGCATTTGTAGTAGTTAGAAAAGTAAGAGTTACTGACTAATGAACAAGAAAAAATTTTTAAAGACATTTGCTACTAGCGTAGCAATTTCTTTTTTCTATGCAGCAATTTTTATTTTTACAACTTATATCCTATTTGATAAAAAAATTAATTTTGTAGCATCTATTGTTAATTCCGTTGCTATTAAAGAAACAGAAGATGTTGAAGTGAAAGCAACTGAATATGATTCCCTTACCAAGTCTATTATTAATAGACCAAAATATGGTAAGAAATTTGGAACGCTAAAAATTCCTGAGATTGATTTGAATTTGCCAATTTATCATGGAGATACTTTAGATATTATCCGTTATGGAGTTGGACACTATGGAGGTTCTTACTTTCCAGGTGAAAGAGGAACAATTATTTTACCAGCTCACAATAATGTTGGATTTTTCCATGAAATTGATAGGTTAGTTAAAGGTAGTAAAATTACTATTGAAACAGATTATGGAACATTCGAATATGAAGTAGATAGTTATAAAGTTGTAAATGAAACAGACTTAGATGCATTTCCGATTCAAGAAGAAAAAGAAATGTTAATCATGTATACTTGTTATCCAATTAGACATGGGGTTGTTGGAAGAAGAACTCAAAGATATGTTGTATATTCCCATAGAGTAGGTGATAGTGATGAATAGAAAGACTAAAAAAATAATTTGCTATATCTTAGGGTTTATGTTAACAATTCTTTTAGTTGTCTTAATAGTTTTAGGTGTTTTAAAGTCAACTGCTTTAAGTGAATACTCTGTTAAAAGAACACTTGATAAGACTAATTATTATAGTTTAGTAAGTGATAAGATTAGAAATAACATGAAAGATTATATGACCTCATCAGGACTAGATGAAGAAATATTAAATGATTTATTTACAGATGAAGATGTAAGAAGTGATGTTAATAAATATTTAGATAAGTTATATCAAGATAGTAATATTGAATTTGAAGATAAAGAATTAAAAGAAAAACTAACTAATAATATAAATGCATCTTTAGAAAAAAATAATTTACAAGTAGAAGACCAAGAAGCAATTGATTCTTTTGTTACAGAGATGGTTAAGATTTATCAAAAAGAAACTAACTTATATAATTTAGTAGATAACTTTACAGATTCTATTCAAAAAGTAAATAATTTATTAGGAATAGTTGCAATTGTTTTATTAGTTATCTGTATTATTATCTTTATTACAATTGCTATAATGAAAGTTAGATGTTTTGGACCTATAACTTTGGGAGTTGCAATATTATTATTTTATGTTAGATTTGCTATTTATGAAAAAGTTGATTTTAAAAATATTCTTATTTTATCAAAAGAGTTTTCTAATATTTTAACAATGATTTTAACTAAAATTGCTAATTATTTAAATACATTTGCAATTGGTTTCTTAGTACTAGGAATAGTTATTACTTTAATTGAAACTTATATAACTAGAAAGAAAAGAGAAAGAGCAAGAAGACATCATCAAAATAAGAAAAAGACACTTGAAATGGAATATTAAGAATAATAAAGGGAAAAAGTTTAAATTTTCCTTTTTTTAGTATACTAAAATTATTAAAAATATGTTATACTATTTAAGATTTTAAAGAGGTGAAGAGTATGGATAAAATTGTAATAAAGGGTGCAAGAGAAAATAATTTAAAAAATATAGATTTAGAATTACCTAAGAATAAATTAATTGTTATGACAGGATTATCAGGAAGTGGTAAGAGTAGTTTAGCTTTTGATACTATCTATGCTGAGGGGGAAAGAAGATATGTTGAGAGTTTATCTGCGTATGCTAGACAATTTTTAGGTGGGTCTGAGAAACCTGATGTTGATAGTATTGAAGGATTATCTCCAAGTATTTCGATTGACCAAAAGACAACTAGTAAAAATCCCCGTTCAACAGTTGGAACAGTTACCGAGATTTATGATTACTTAAGACTTTTGTTCTCAAGAATTGGAGTTCCTTATTGTCCTAATCACCATATTCCAATTAAGAGTCAATCTGTTGAAGAAATAGTTAATAAAGTTTTAGAGTTTCCAGAAGGCACCAAGTTAATTATATTATCACCGGTTGTTGAAAGTGAAAAAGGAACGCATAAAGATACACTTGATAATCTAAGAAAAGAAGGATATATTAGGGTTCGCATAAATGGAGAAATGCTTGATAATACAGAAGAGATTATTTTAGAAAAGAATAAGAAAGATAAAATAGATGTTGTAATTGATAGAATAGTTATTAAAGATGGTATTCGAAGTAGGTTATATGAGTCTATTGAAGCAGCAACTAATCTTTCTAAAGGAAAAGTTTTAGTAAATGTTTTAGGTGGAGAAGAGATTTTATTTTCAACGACTTATGCTTGTCCTTATTGTAATTATTCAATAAGTGAAGTTGAGCCAAGAATTTTTAGTTTCAATGCCCCATATGGTGCTTGTCCTGAGTGTAAGGGACTTGGTGTTAAATTAAAGATAGATGTTGATTTAGTTATTCCTGATGATAGTTTAAGTTTAAATAATAAATGTATTAAAACTTTAAATGATGACCAAGATTCGATTGAATACAAAAGACTTAAAGCTGTCTGTGATTATTATAAAATAGATATGGATAAACCTTTTAAAAAATTAAGTAAAAAGGAACAAGATATTATTTTATATGGTTCTCCGGATATTTTAACTTTTAATATTACAAGCAGGAGTGGCAATGTTACTAAGAATAAAGATTATTTTGAGGGAGTAATTAATAATCTTGAAAGAAGATATATGGATACCTCAAGTGAATGGATTAGAGATTGGCTTGAACAATATATGATTGAACTTCCATGTGAAGTATGTCATGGAGCAAGATTAAGTGATAGTGTTTTAAATATTTTAATTCATGATAAGAATATCTATGATGTTACTTGTATGTCAATTAAAGAAGCGATTAACTGGTTTGATAGTTTAGAGTTAACAGTCGAGGAAGCTAAGATTTCGGAGTTAGTTATTAAAGAGATTAAGAATAGATTAAATTTCTTAAAGAATGTTGGACTTGAATATTTAACGATGTCTCGAATGAGTGGAACCTTATCAGGAGGAGAAGCCCAAAGAATTAGATTAGCAACCCAGATTGGTTCTAGGTTAACCGGGGTTTTATATGTTTTAGATGAACCTAGTATTGGACTTCATCAAAAAGATAATGAGAAGTTAATTAATTCCCTTCTTGAAATGCGAGATTTAGGAAATACTTTAATTGTTGTTGAACATGATACGGATACGATGCTTGCGAGTGACTTCTTAGTTGATATAGGACCTGGGGCGGGCGACGCTGGAGGATATGTTGTTGCAGCTGGAACTCCAGAAGAAGTAATGAAAAATGAAAATAGTATAACCGGTCGTTATTTAAGTGGCAAAGAATGTATTCCAGTCCCAGAAAAAAGAAGAAAAGGTAATGGTAAACACATTGAAATTAAGGGAGCAAGTGAAAATAACCTTAAAGAGATTGATGTTAAGTTTCCTCTTGGAACATTTACATGTGTAACCGGAGTATCAGGAAGTGGTAAGAGTAGTTTAGTTATGCAAATTCTTGCTAATGCTTGTATGAGTCATATTTATAAATCAAAAGTTAAACCTGGTTCACATAAGAAAATACTTGGACTTAATAATTTAGATAAAGTAGTAATTATTACCCAAAATCCAATTGGCAGAACTCCAAGAAGTAATCCGGCAACCTATACTGGAGTATTTGATGATATCAGAGATTTATTCACGAATACAAAAGAAGCTAAGATGCTAGGATACGGAAAAAATAGATTTTCATTTAACGTTAAAGGTGGAAGATGTGAAGCTTGCAGGGGAGATGGAGTTAAGAAAATTGAAATGCACTTTTTACCTGATGTATATATTCCTTGTGAAGTATGTCATGGTAGTCGTTACAATAGTGAAACTTTATCAATTAAATATAAAGACAAGAATATTGCGGAAGTTTTAGATATGCGAGTAACAGAAGCTTTAAAATTCTTTGAGAATTTTCCAAAGATAAAAAACAAACTTCAAGTTATGGAAGATGTTGGACTTGGCTATGTTAAATTAGGTCAAAGTGCAACAACCTTATCCGGAGGAGAAGCTGGAAGGGTTAAACTATCTAAAGAACTTCAAAAGAAAGCAACTGGTAAAACTTTATTTATCTTAGATGAACCAACAACTGGTCTTCATAGTGCCGATATTAAAAGACTTTTAGCAATTTTAAATAGAATTGTTGATAATGGTGATACCGTTTTAGTAATTGAACATAATCTTGATGTTATTAAATCAGCAGACTATATAATTGATTTAGGTCCAGATGGAGGAGATGCCGGAGGAATGGTTGTTGCTAAAGGAACTCCAGAAGAAGTTTCTAAAGTTAAAGAAAGTTATACAGGTGAATTTTTAAAGAAGATATTAAATTAGTGACTATAGTTGCTAATTTTTTTATCCACAATTTTGGGGATAAAATTTATTTACATCAAAATAAGAAAGTGTTATAATTAAATTAAAGATAAGGAGGGATTATTATTAAAACAATTAGAAGGAATGATAAAAAAACAATTATAGTTCAAATATTATCTGTTATTATAGTTATAATTGGAATAATATTACTTTTATTTCCTAGAATTGCTAATAATATATATAAAGGAGAAAAAGATAAATTAAAAAATACATTTGAAGTTAATACTAATAATAATGATGAAGAAAATAATCCTGGGGATGCTTTATATGAAGAATTAAAAAGAAGGAATGAAAACTTATATACATATAAGCAAGAAAATTTAGTAGACCCTTTTTCTTATCAACAACCAAATATTGATTTAAGTTACTTTGGAATTGAAAATAATATAATAGGTTTTTTAAGAATACCTAAGATAAATATCGAACTTCCTATTTATTTAGGTGCAAATACTGCTAATCTTGATAAAGGAGCAGCGCATTTAACTGAAACATCTTACCCAATTGGAGGAATTAATACGAATGCTGTTATTGCAGCCCATAGGGGTGGGAGAAATGCGGATATGTTTTTAAATATTGAAGAATTAGAAATAGGAGATAAAATTTATATTAAGAATTTTCGAGAAGAACTAGTCTATCAAGTTGTTTCTACAAAAGTAATTTTACCAGTTGATATGTATGAATTATTAATTCAAAAAGATAGAGACTTAGTTACACTTGTTACTTGTCATCCTTTAGGACAAAATTCACATAGGTATGTAGTTTTCTGTGAAAGAGTAATTGAAAATTAATGTTTGTAAAATATAGTTAATTGATATATAATGGATATGGGGAGATGTTTTGATGAATAGAGTAGCAATTGATTTAGGTTTTATTGAAATATATTGGTATTCCATTACCATGTTACTTGGAGTTATCTTAGGTGGAAGTCTCGCTTATTTAGAACTTAAAAGATTAAAGAAAGATACAAAGTATTTTCTTGATATGATATTTTATGTTATTATCTTTGGCTTTGTTGGAGCAAGACTTTATTATGTGTTATTTAATCTTGATTATTATTTAGCAAATCCAACTGAAATTCTTGCTATTTGGAATGGTGGATTAGCTATTCATGGAGGTATTATTTTTGGAGTTTTAACAATTATAATTTATAGTAGGATTCATAAAAAGAAAATGCTTGATGTAATTAGTTATTTAGATGCATCAACCTTAGGACTTATCTTAGGTCAGATAATTGGAAGATGGGGAAACTTCTTTAACGCGGAAGCCCATGGAGGAGCGACAACCAGAGCTTTCTTAGAAAGTATTCATATTCCAGAGTTTATTATAAAAGGAATGACAATTGATGGAATAGTTTATCAACCAACATTTCTATATGAATCTTCACTTAATTTAATTGGTTTAATTATTTTACTATTTATAAGAAAGTTTAAGAAACTTAAAGTTGGAATGCTTGTTGCTATTTACTTGATGTGGTACGCGCTTGTCCGATTCTTTATCGAAAGTATGCGAACAGATAGTTTAATGCTTGGACCCTTAAAGATGGCTCAGGTAATATCAATTGTGTTCTTTATCGTTGGTTTAGTTATGTTTATAATAAGTTTATTCAAAAGTACAAATTATAATAAGGAGAGTGATTAAGATGTATGATTGTATAATAGTAGGTGGAGGAATTGCGGGAATAACCGCAGCAATTTACTTAAAAAATGCGAATAAGAAAGTATTATTAATTGAGAAAGGAACAATGGGTGGTATTTTAAATAAGATTAGCCGGATTAAAAACTATCCTGGTTTTACAGAGATAATGGGTCCTGATTTAGCATCTAACTTATATTCTCAAGTTAAAGATAATGAAATAGAATATATTTTAGATACGGTAATTGATATAGACCATGGTAAAACTAATAAAGTAAAACTAAAAGATAAAGAGTTAGAATGCAAATACTTAATTTTAGCAACTGGTAAAGAAGCTCGAAAACTAGGACTTCCCAATGAAGATGAATTACTTGGTAAAGGTGTTAGTTACTGTGCTTTGTGTGACTCTAACTTCTTTAAAGGAAAAGACGTATGTGTAATAGGAGCTGGAGATTCAGCAATTCTTGAGTCTTTATATCTAACTAATATCTGTAGTCATGTTACAATTTTAAATAAATATCCTAAATTTAAAGGACAAGCTAAGATGTTAAAAGATTTACTTAAAAAAGATAATGTAACAATTCTTTATAATAGTTTAACTTCAAGTTTAAATGAAAAGAACGGTAAACTAGATTCTATTACCTATACTCAAGATGGAGAAGAGAAAACTATTAAAACAAGTGGAGCCTTCGTTTATATTGGAAGTACACCTAATATTTTAAGTGGACTTGATTTAGAGTTAGATGGTAAATACTTAAAGGTTGACTCTAATATGCAAACAAATTTAGATAACGTCTATGCCATTGGAGATATTATCAGTAAAGACTTATACCAATTAATTGGAGCAGCCAATGATGGAATGATTGCAGCAACTTCGATTATTAAAAAATTAAATCAGGAGTAAATATGTCTTTTACAACTAGAGTAAAAAATGAAATCAGCAATGATTATAGTAATAAAAATGCTAATCTAGCAGAACTTTCAGCAATTCTTAGAAACTCTTATCAGAAAGAAAATAAAATTCTAGAGTTAGTAACCGAAAATTCAACTGTTTGTAAGCATATTTATAACTTATTCAAAAGTATTTATAATATAAATGTTAAAACAGAAATTAGAAAAACTAAAACTAATAAAAATAGAATTTACATAATAACCATAAATGATAAATTAGATATTATTTTAAAAGATTTAAATGTCTTAGATGAAGATAATAATTATAAAGATGTACCTAGTTCTTATTTAATAGCATCAGAAGATGAGAAAAGAGCCTATTTAAAAGGTAGTTTCATAGTAGGTGGAAGTATAAATGACCCTAAAACTTCTATGTATCATTTAGAGTTTAAAGTTGATTATTTAAAAGAAGCTAAGTTTTTATCTAATTTATTAAATGAATTTTATTTAAATAGCAAAGTAATAACAAGAGATAAAGGTTATATGGTTTATATTAAAGAAGCTGAAAAGATAGGAGATTTCTTAAGAATAATTGGTGCAAGTTTAGCCGTTATGTATTATGAAGATATTAGAATTTATCGCGACCATAAGAATATGACTAATCGACTTAATAACTGTGAACAAGCCAATCTTGAAAAAAGTATCTTAACTTCTAATAAACAAATTGAAGACATAAGTTTAATTAAAGAGAAGTTAGGATTTGATACACTTGATGATAAATTAAAAATGGTTATAGATTATAGACTTAAATATCCCGAATCATCTTTAGAAGAGTTAAGTGAAATAATGTCACTTGAAACTAATAAAAGTATTACTAAGTCAGGACTTAATCATAGATTAAGAAAGATAAAAGAAATAGCAACGAGAATCAGAGAAAATGAAAATAAGTCTTGAATATAAATATAAACTAAGGTATAATAAAAATGTAATTAAAAGGGTGTGATAGATGATTAATGTGTTTAAACTAAAAAACAATAGAAAGGAGAGAAAAAATGAATTGGTTATATATTGTTTTAGGAATAGTTGTATTAATATTAATTTATGTATTTGTAACTTATAATAGTTTAATTAAGTTAAGAAATAGGGTTGAAGAAGCTTTTTCAACAATGGATGTTTATTTAAAGAAAAGATGGGATTTAATTCCTAATATCGTTGAAACTGTAAAAGGTTATGCTAAACATGAAAAGGATACTTTAAATGAGATAGTAGAACTAAGAAATGGTGCTTATGAAAAGATGAACACCAGTGATAAAGTTGAAGTAAATAACAAATTATCTCAAAGTATTACAAAGTTAATGGCTTTAGCAGAAGCGTATCCTGATTTAAAAGCTAATGAAAACTTTAAAGATTTAAGTAATCAATTATCAAGAGTTGAAGAAGATATTGCAAATGCTAGAAAATACTATAATGGAGCTGCAAGAATCATGAATGATAAAGTACAAATGTTTCCAAGTAATTTAATAGCTTCTATGTTAGGATTTAAAAAACAACCAATGTTTGAAGCAAATGAAGCTGAAAGAGAAAATGTAAAAGTTAAATTTTAAGAAAAGGAGGGACTATGAGAAATATATTTAAAAAGTCTCTTGTTTTCTTTTCTTTATTATTTTGTTTATCAATATTAAATGTTAAAGCTATAGAAGACTATACAATTGATAAGTATGATATAGATATTAAAGTAAATGAAGATAATACTTTTGATATTAAAGAGACTATACAAGCAAATTTTAATATTCCTAAACATGGAATATTTAGAACAATTCCTTTAAAAAATGAAGGAATGAGAGCAGATGGAACTAGTTATAAAAATAAAGCAAGAATTTCTAAAGTAAAAGTAAATGATGAATTTAGTACTAGTAGAGAAAATGGAAATTATGTAATTAAAATAGGTTCTGCTGATAGAACTTTAACTGGTTTAAAAGAATATGAAATTAATTATCATTATAATATAGGTAATGATAAAACAAAGAATTATGATGAACTTTATTATAATTTAATTGGAACAAATTGGGATACAACTATATCTAATATATCTTTTAGAATAACAATGCCTAAAGAATTTGACGAGACTAAATTAGGATTTTCAGCAGGAGAGGTTGGTACAAGCGGAACATCTGATATTGAGTATCAAGTAGATGGAAATGTTATAACAGGAACTTATAATGCTGAAATAGTTCCAGGTGAAGCTTTAACAGTAAGATTAGAGTTACCTGATGGATACTTTGTAAAACAAAAAGTTAATATTATGAATTACTTAATTTATATACTTCCAATTATTTTCCTTGGAGTATCTATTCTTCTTTGGTATTTATATGGAAGAGATGACCAAGTTGTAGAAACAATTGAATTTTATCCACCTAAAGGTAAGAATAGTTTAGAAGTAGGTTTTCTTTATAAAGGAAAAGCCGAACAGGAAGATGTTACATCTTTACTAATCTATCTTGCTAATAAAGGTTATATTAAGATTCAAGAAGAAGGTAAAAAAGGTTTTAAAATAACTAAAGTTAAAGATTATGATGGAAATAATTCTGAAGAAAAAGAATTTTTAAATGGTTTATTTAAAAATTCTAGTAAAACTAAAGATGGAATAGAGTTTGTAACAGATGATGATTTATATGATAGTTTTTATATAACTATGAATAGTATTTTAAGAAGTACTAATTCTAGTGAAAATAAAAATGCTATCTTTGAAAAAAGTGCTTCGAATAAAACTTTTATAATTATTTTAATGATAATAGCAACTTTTTGTATAATTACAATTCCTCCTTTTATAGAGTATGAAGAAATGGAATTAATAATGTTTGCCCTTTTATTTCCAGGAATAGGTTTTACTTTAATGTTTCAATTTTTGATTAGTAATCAATCTGTTTATATAAATGGTCAAGCAACGAATTCTAAAATTGTAATTAAAATATTTGGAGTTTTATTTGGATTATTATTCGGAGGTTTTCCTTGGTTATTCTTAGTTTTTCCTGTATTATCTCAAGATATAATATATTTAGTTATGTATATAATTGGAGTTATCTGTGTATTTGGAATGCTGATTAGTTTAAAATATTTACCTAAAAGAACTCCTTATGGAAATGAGATATTAGGAAAACTTAAAGGATTTAAAACTTTCTTAGAAACAGCAGAAAAAGAAAAATTAGAAGCTATGGTTAAAGATAATCCAACTTATTTCTATGATATATTGCCATTTACTTATGTTCTTGGAGTATCATCAACTTGGATTAAGAAATTTGAAGCCATTAATATGGAAGCACCTACTTGGTATTATGGATATGATGCTTTTGATGTAATTAGGTTTAATAGATTTATTGATAATACTATGAATGTGGCAGCAAAAAGTATGACCTCTGCTCCTAGTAGTTCTTCTGATGGAGGATTTTCAGGTGGTGGATTCTCTGGAGGAGGATTTTCAGGAGGTGGCTCCGGTGGTGGAGGCGGAGGCTCTTGGTAAAATAGTAGGAGGTATGAATGCAAACACTAAAAAAAATAATTTATATATTTGTTTTAGTATTTAGTATATCTATTTTAAATGTTAAAGCATCTGCAGGTTATACAATTGATAAATTTGATATAGATGTTAAAGTAAATAATGATAATACTTTTGATATTAAAGAAACTATATTAGCTAATTTTAATACTTCTAAACATGGAATATATCGAACAATTCCTTTAGAAAATCAAGTTACAAGGGAAGATGGAAGTAGTTATATAAATAAAGTTAAAATTTCTAATGTAAAGGTAAATGAAGAATTTACTACAAGTAGAGAAAATGGTAACTATATAATTAGAATAGGTTCCTTTGATAGAACTTTAACAGGTTTAAAGGAATATGAAATTAGTTATCATTATAATATAGGTAATGATAAAAATAAAAATTTTGATGAACTTTATTATAATTTGATAGGAACTAATTGGGATACAACAATTTCTGATATATCATTTAAAATAACGATGCCTAAAGATTTTGATGAATCTAAATTAGGTTTTTCAGCAGGAAGCTATGGCTCAAGTGGAACCTCTTATGTTAGTTATGAAGTAAATAGTAATGTTATAACAGGAACATTTAATCACTTTTTAAATCCGAGTGAAGCTTTAACAGTAAGATTAGAATTACCTGATGGATATTTTGCAAAACAAATGTTTAATATCATGGAATATATGAACTATATACTTCCTTTTATCTTTCTTGGAATATCAATTCTTCTATGGTATTTATATGGAAGAGATGAAAAACCTATTGAAACAATTGAATTTTATCCACCTAAAGACAAGAATAGTTTAGAAGTAGGTTTTCTTTATAAAGGAAAAGCTAGTCCGGAAGATGTTACATCTTTATTAGTTTATCTTGCTAATAAAGGATATCTAAAAATATCGGAAGATGATGAATATAGTTTTAAGATAATTAAAGTTCGTGAGTATGATGGAAATAATGAAGAAGAAAAAAAGTTTTTAGAAGGTTTATTTAAAAAATCAAGTAAAGATAGTGAAGGAAGAGAATTTGTAACCAGAAGCGATTTATATGATAGTTTTTATTTAACTGTGAAGCGTATTTTAAGAAGTACTAATTCAATGGAAAATAAAAATCTTATATTTGAAAAAATGTATATTTTAAAAGCAATTTATATTATAATGTATATATTAACCATAATAATTACTTTATTTTTACCATTTAAAAATTATGATTTAGTTACTATGATTATGTTTATAGTAACTTGTATTGGATTTGGCTTATTTAATATGGTATTATCAATAAGTGATTCTAGCATAACTTTAAAGAAAAAGCTTAAAAATGCTTTGATAACATTGATAGCGTTGGTGATTGCTTTGCCTGAAATACTATATATATTGAAAATGTTGCCAATGATTACATCTGATGTAGCATCTCTTTTTGAATATCCTATTTTAACTTTCCTTGATTTTCTATGTGCAGTAGGGATATTAATATTTTATAGGTTATTATCTAAAAGAAATAAATATGGAACGGAAATGTTAGGAAAACTTAAAGGATTTAAAACTTTCTTAGAAACAGCCGAAAAAGAGAAGTTAGAAGCGATGGTTAAAGATAATCCAACTTATTTTTATGATATATTACCATTTACTTATGTTCTTGGAGTATCATCTACTTGGATTAAGAAGTTTGAAGTAATTAATATGGAAGCACCTGATTGGTATTACGGAGTTGATGCTTTTGATATAATTACGTTTAATAGATTTATAGATAGAACTGTGACAAGTAGTATGACATCTAGAACTATTGATTCTTCTGATAGTGCTAGCGGAGGAGGATTCTCTGGAGGAGGATTTTCAGGAGGCGGCTCCGGTGGTGGAGGCGGAGGCTCTTGGTAAAGAAGTTGAAATATACTTCTTTTTTTTAAAAACTACTTGAAATTTATCTAAAATAAGTATATAATACTAAAAATAAATCAAAAAAACCAAAAAAAATGTAATTTTTGAATTTTATGTGTTATAATATAATTAGAAAGGATAGATGATATATATGAAATTATTAAAAATTGTTGCTAACAACTTTAAATTATGTGATAGTGATTTCACGATTTCTTTTGTTCCATCTGCAAATAAAAATGAAGAAGATAAAGAATTTGAATTACACGAAATTGCTCCTTCTTTATTTGTATTTAAAACTTTAGGTTTTATTGGTAAAAACGCATCAGGAAAAACAACGGCTCTTGAATTACTTGCACTTGTCTATGATATATTTTCCAACTTTAGGATAAAAAATTCAGCTAGTGTATTTCAATATTTTGATAATACAATTAATTTAGATATTACTTTTTATCATGATGGTAGTTTATATCGTTATCAAACAGATTTAATTAAAGATGATAATTCTGCTTTTGATAATATAGCAATATTTAAAAATCAAAAATTATCTAAAAGATTATATAAGAAAACTTATTCTAAAAATTTATTTGATTTTGAAAAATATGAAGTTATTAATTATGACTTTGAACTTCCCTCAGATACTTCGATTATTTATTTTTTACTAAAGAATATAACTTATCGAGGAATATATTTACCAAGTAATGACTTAGGTTATTATAATATAGCTAATTCTTTTAATATTTATAAATTACTAGATAATGATAATCATATAATAACATCTATTTTAAAAATATTTGATGAACATTTAGATAAATTAGAAATGTTAGAAGATAATAAATTTAAATTATATTATAGTAATAAAACCTATAAAGAAATAACAGATTTAGAACTTATAAAGATTCTTTCTAGTGGAACAATTAAAGGTTTTAGTTTATTTACCTTTGTTGTTTATAGTTTAATAAGTGGTACAGATTTAATTATAGATGAAATAGAAAATCATTTTCATAAATCATTAGTAGAAAATATTATTAATTTATATAAAGATAAATCTGTTAATAAAAAGAATGCTACTTTAATATTTGCTACTCATTATTGTGAAATATTAGATTTATTTAATAGAAGTGATAATATCTATATAACTAAATATAATAAAAAAATAGTAGCTTTAAATCTCTATTTAAATTATAAATTTAGACCTGAATTATCTAAAAGTAAAAAGTTTTATAGTAATGCATTTGATACTGATGTTAATTATGAATCTTTAATGAATTTTAAGAAGGAATTAATGAATACTAATAAAGAGAAAGCTTAAATCAAACTTTCTCTATTTTGTTTTTCTTTTATTTAAATCAAGTCCTATTAATTCTAATTTAATAATAATTTGTTTAATTTCATTATCAGTTAAACCAAGATTCTTTAAGTAAGTACGATTCTTAATCCATAAATCTTCTATTGTTAAAATATTATTATCTTTAAAAAGACTATTTATATCATTATTTAACTTTAAATAACTAATATCTTTATCTAAATACTTATTACGCATTTTCTATTCCCTCACATAATTTATTAATAATATATTGTTCAGTTTCATCAATACTCATATCAAGAACAATTGCAAGTTCCGGAATAAGATGTTTTTCAGCCATTTCCATATAATTTTTATCCTTACTACTAATACTTCTTTTATTATCAAGTCTCTTTTTATTTCTTAAATAAGCAGTTTTCATAACTTTAATTAAATCTTCATAAGAACCACTTGAAATTAATTTCTTATATTCATCTTCAAGTTGTTTATTCTCTTCTGTTAAAACGCTTATATTACAAATATTATTAAGCATATCATTTACTTCATTTAAACTAGGTAAACTTCTTAATGTCTCATTTGTAACAGGAACACTTAACTTTAAAGACTCATCATTCATAGGAACTAAGATATAATAATCAGTATCATTCATATACTTTTCCTTAATATCAAATATTTTACAAACATCCTTTAAATAAATAACATAATCTCCAATTTTATACATTATAATCCTCCTTGTAGAACCAACAACTAATAATGTACGTAGTCCTTTTTTTTTCACATATATTATAACACTTTTTTAAGAAAAATGTAAGAAAAATTTGCAATTTTTAGTGATTTATGGTATAATTAGAACCCAAAGAAGGGGTTAGTAATGGTTGATAATTTTTATATTGATTTAGATATTTTAAATAATGAAACAAGAAAAGTATTTGATTATTTAGATATGGAAGAATTTATTATTAATAAAGAAATATTAGTTTATATTATTAATAATAAAGAATTAATGTTAAAATTAATAGATATTATGTTAGATAAGTCTAAATATTCTATTAAATTAGATATTAAAGATAGAGAATCTAGTATTACTATAAGTAAAATGAGTTTATTTCAAGAATTAATGAAATTAACAGAAGAAGATAATCTTAGATTAGATAGAGAAATATCTTCAAAATTAAGTAATGTTTTTAGAAATACTATTTATAATGTACCTAGTAATTCTAATTATGAAGTAATAATTGATAATGTTAAAGAAGTTTATCCAGTTAGTTTATTCTTTGAATTTTTATATTTAGAAAAAATGGATTATAAACTAATAGGTAATATAAATATATTTAGAGGTTATGAACTTAGTCATTTTGTTTATGCACTAATCGAGTATTTAAAAAAGAATCATATCTTAGATTTATATGATTTTAATAATGAAATTATAGATAAAATTAAAGATTTAGTAAGTATGCAATATGTTGATTATGAAGCATTTAATAAATTTCAAGATATCAATAATAATCTAGATAAAATAAAACTTAATGAAGAATTAGAAAGTATTTTAGATAAAGAAATGGAAGAGGGAAGAGATACTTTTGATAAGATAATGAAAGTATATTTAAAACTTGGTTCTTTATTTGATTATGACCTTAAATTCTTTTTAGGAGAATATACTAATCATAAAAAAATAAAAAATGTATCCAAACTTAGTTTAAGAAATACTAAAACTGTTTGTTTTGAAATGTATGCAATTCTTACTTATTATTTAAAGAAATTAAATATTAATTATAAAGTTTATCCAGAAAATTATGAATATGGTACTAAACATCCATATATAGTATTTAGATATGATGAATATTTAATTAAATTAGATTTAGTTAATAGTATCTTTTCATCTGATTTAATTAATATTAAGTTAGATGATAACTTAAATGGTATTACATGTCGTAATAAGAATGAGAAAACTAAGTTATCTTTTAATAATTTCTTAAGTAGATATTATAAAAGTAAATTCTTTGATTATAATGATGTTATGTTACCAAGAACAAGATTTATTTATGATAATCCAATTAGTAATGATATTAAAGAATTATTAAGATATATTGAAATTGCTTATTCAAGAGTAAATGTTAATTTAAATGTAGTTAATAAATTAAGTATATTTATAACTAGTTTAGAACAATTACAAGATAAATATAATTTAAGTAATATGGATATTCAAGTTGTTTATGATTATAATAATATACATAAGATTGATGTATTATTATCTTTATATGATAGTAGTAATGATGATTATATGTATGTATTATATGATTTAAATTATTTACAGATATTTAATAGAAAAGATATGAAAGAAATATTAAAGAATGCTAATATTACTAGATTACAAGATAGAGGTATACCTGGTATAGATGATAAGAAAAAGACTATTTGATTATTATGTAATCATTTAGTCTTTTTGTATTAATTTAGTTCTAACTGGTAAGGTTGGGAAGAAGAACCATTTCCAGAAGTTATTAATACATTAGATTTTAAATATAAAGATGGACGTACACCATCACTATTACGGACGCAAAAGTAGTCTAGATAACCACCTGTAGTCCAAGAAGCAACGCTGTCAGAGCTACCAGCATAAGGAGAAAAGAACCATTCCCAACCCCAATCAGTACGATTGGCTGTTTTATATAGCCAGCTTGTTTCTACTACTGTACTCTTAAATCCTGTATTACCTGTTCTTGTTGTCCAATAACTACTATCTACACTATATCCATAATCACTTGGATACATTAATCCTATTTTTCCTGTCCAGGTACTTCCACTTCTTTCTTGTGTATATAAATTCACTGCTGCGTTTCCGTTAGAAGCACCTACATATACACCCCCTAAATACCATTTTGTCTCTTCTATCATATTTTGCGCTTTACTTGTTAACGATGTTAAATAACTTTCATTCAAATATGGTCTTACTGAAGATGATGACCAACTTTGTTTACAACCAGAAGTACTATTTGAACATGCAAGGCTATTATCCCATTTCATTTCAGTTGTTATACTATTTCTTACTATTTTCATGTTTTCTTTCCCACTATTATCTTTGAATATTCCTATTATTCTCCAAGTTTCACAATTATCTGCATTTTGCTCAACTTCAGTATCACTACAATTGAAATATACATAATTATTTACTTCTGCTCCTGAATATCTATACTCTCTTATATTACCTGCTTCTTTATCTATTGTTGATTCATTGTCTGTTGTTACTCCTATTAATCCTCCGGTTCCTAAGTTTTCTTTTAATTTTGTTACTGCAGGTTTTACTACTTCTATGCTATATGTATCTGATATCTCAGTATAATTATTATTTGATGGAGTAAATTTTACATCTAAACTTGTTGAACCTTCTTCTTCTCCTTGCACTGTTATAGTTATTGAAGTTCCACTTGATGGTTCATATGTTACACTGGCTGTTCCTTCTGCTTTTGAGTTTACTTCAAAAATTCCTTCAACTGATGCTGTTATTGTTAATGTTTTTTTAGTTCCTTTGGCTACACTTAGTTTTGTTTCTGGTTCATATGTTAAAACTGTCTCTTTTGGTCCTATTGTACAATTGAATGTTGTATCTTCTTGGCTTGAATCACTCCATCTAAATTTTTCTTTTAAATGGGCTTTTACTTCATATTCTTTAGCATCCGTTCCTTGGACTTGCGTTATTGTATATCCTTCTTTATCTAAATTACTTTCATCTATTAAATCTTGAGCATCTCCTGTATAAGTTAATCCTTGTTTACATAGTTCACTTGTTGGCTTTTCTACTTTTACAAATCTATCTGGGTTCATTAACACTGTAA
Source organism: uncultured Bacilli bacterium (assembly GCA_947629475.1). Lineage (GTDB taxonomy): Bacteria > Bacillota_I > Bacilli_A > RF39 > UBA660 > RUG591. Next base: position 11,740 of record CANRDV010000008.1, on the reverse strand, counting down.
AACTATATGTTTTAGATTTTCCTTTATTCTCTGGATATACTGCATAGTAATCATAAATACCTGTTTCATCTAAAGTTATTGTTGCTTCCCAAGTTCTTGTTGCTTCATTATAAGATGCAGTATATCCATCTGCATTAGGTAAACTCGTTAATGCTATTGGATATTCACTTGATTTTGAAACTACGAATTTTGTTACTTCTCTTTTGGAACCTAAGGTTATTGTTATATCTTCATCTGATTGAATAGGTTGTTTTAAATCATACTTTTCTCCTGACTCATTCGTTGCATTTAAGATTAAATAATCTTCGGTTAATTCTTTTTCATTAAAGTCTCCATTTACTCCAACTTTAACTGATGCATAAACATTATTATTCCAAACTTCGGCTGTATAATCTGCACCTTCCATATTTCCTATCTTAGCATTACTTGATATCCACATATATAATCTATATGTATATTTAATTTGGTTGGTGGTATTGGCTGGTACTTTATCTACCCATATTCTTCTTCCATCTATTGAGTCATAACTTCCTTCTTGAATTAACTCTTCTTCCACTCCATCTTTTACTTCAACTAGTCTAAATTTAAGTAGACTTGGTTTTATTCTTACATTTCTTGTTTCATTTTCTTTTCCTGTTGGAGCATCTCCTTCCTCAAGAAGTATCTCATAGATTACATCTTTAGAATACTTATTCTTTCCTTCTACAGAAAACTCAAAGTATTCATCCGGATTATAAGTTACACTTGGCATAGCTTCTTTAATATTGATTGTATCTCCTTCTGTATACTTTAAAAATATTTCTCCACTTATTAAAGTTTGATTACCTAAAGTTTTAGAATATGTCCAAAGGGCAAATGCACCTCCTAAAGTTAGAACTAGTATAGCAATTATGGCTATAATCAATAAATTTTTTTTCTTCATTTTTTACCTCTTTTCTATTTTTTACAAATACATTATAATATAAAATTTGTATTAAATCAATAAAATTAAATAATTAATTATTAAATAATACATTAATAATAACTATCTTTTTAAAACTAATGTTAATAATAGTAACTTAAAATCATATAAAATTAAATCTATAATATAATTAATAGTTTGAGGAGGTGAAAGAATGGATTCTATTTATAGTTTAAAAGATTATGGAAAAGTTAATATTCATTTAAAACAAGTACTTATAGAAAAAGGTATTACTAGGGGTAAGTTATGTAATAAAGCAGCATTAAGTTATGATTTAGTTAATAGATATTATAATAATAAAATAATTAGAGTAGATTTAGATGTTATTGCTAGAATATGTTATGTATTAGATTGTAAGGTTGAAGATATTTTGAAATATACAAAAGAAGATATAAAAAAATAAAGATTATTTTTGATATTATAGAATAATCTTTATTTTCTTTTATCTAATATTTTATCAATTAAACCATATTCTAAAGCTTCTTTACTATCTAAGAAATAATCTCGTTCTGTATCTTTAGTTATTTCTTTAATACTTTTACCAGTATTTTCTGAAAGAATAGTATTTAGTTTTTCTTTTAATTTTAAGATACGTTCTGCAACTATTTTTATTTCAGTTGCTTGTCCTTGAACTCCTCCTAAGGGTTGATGAATCATCACTTCGGCATTTGGAAGAATATATCTTTTTCCTTTTTTACCACAGGAAAGAAGAAAAGCTCCCATGGATGCTGCCATACCTATACAAATAGTTGAGACATCACTTTTAATAAAATTCATTGTATCCATGATTGCCATTCCAGCAGTTATTGAACCACCTGGTGAATTAATATATAAACTAATATCATCATGGTTAATTGAATCTAAGTAAAGAAGTTCTGAGACAATTATATTTGATAAGTTATCATCTATTTCTCCACTTAATAATATAATTCTATCTTTTAATAATCTTGAAAAAATATCATAACTACGTTCTCCATTTGTTTCTTTATCTACTATAACTGGTACTAAACTCATTTTATCACCATAACTAGGTTATGTTAAAAATAAAAAAATATGCATTTTTTTGAAAAAATGGTTGCATTTATGAAATATATGTGATATCATATATACATATGAAGATAAACTTAGTACAAAATAATATAATTGGTTAGTCTAAGTTAGGTGCTAATCAAATTTGCTAAGATGAGGATAATAAGTTGTAGAATTAAAATTAGTTGAAAAATAATATACCTAATTGTCAGAGGTTAGGTACTAATCCAAATGAATGGTATAGCACATAGCAACTATAGACAATCGTTAGTGTGCTTTAATTTTCTTACTGGTGTAAGTATATGATGTAAAGTAAAACTACTAGCAGTAGTATTACAACGTGAAGGAAAAATTCTCTAACTGTCATACACATCGCCTCATTAACTTATAAATTTTTAGATTGTAACTCCTAGATGAAAGAATCGTCTATATTATAAAGATTAGCATCTAACTTAGCCTAATTAAATATATATGACTTAATATTATTTTAAAATAGTTTCTAAAAATTCAGAATATACTTGATTTTTAGAAATAAATATGATATTATGTATACAGATGAAGGAAACTTCATATAATAAAAAAAGGATATACCTAATTGTCGAAGGTTAGGTACTAATCCGTGAGTTGGGTCAGCACGCTAACGCCTAGACGAAAACGTTAGTGTGCCTTTTGCTACCTAAATAGTAGCAAAACGATGATGAAGATTAAGCATAAGATGATGATGTTAAGAAATAATTCTCTAACAGTCATACACATCGCCTCCTTTATATTAGATTTTTAAACTGCGAATAAACGTCATGATTAATAAAATCGTCTATAAAGGATTAGCACCTAACGAATTAAGCATATCCATGATTTAATTATAATGCAATGAGATAGTGATGTCAATAAAAATATTAAAAATATTTTTATTTTTTTGATTTTCTTGATATATTCAATAATTTTGTAAATTAGTGTAAATTATATTGAATAATAAGATTAAAAATAATATAATATAGGACTAGGAAGTGATAGTATGTTAAGTGTTCATAGAACTTATTATAATAATTATAAAGTAGAAGATAAAGAAGTATTAAAAAATATATTAAAAAGATATGAAGATACTTTTAATAAACCAACTTTAGAATATTTAAATAGTTTAATAGAATTAGAGTTTTCAGTAGTTAAAGATAATATTAGTAGTATTAAGAAAGAAAATTTAATTGAATTAGAACTTTATAGAAGAATAGCAATTTATAATATTTATAATCGTGTTTTAAATTTATTAAAAAGTCATGAATGTCTTGATATAAACAGTAATAGTGCTGGTTATGAAGGAGTTTATGTATTTAAAAAAATAAATCAAGATAACATAGTTGAGTTATTTAATTTTGATTATGATATAAATAGAAATAGGGTTGGAGAAATCGAGTTTTTTGAAACAAGAGAAGAAACAGAAGAAGAAAGAAATACTAAGATTAATTATGTAAAAGGTGCAATTGAAAGAATAAGTCATGAAACTAGTCATGATGATAAAAACATAGAAGATATTCAGTTAGATAGAAAGAGAAGATTAGAACATTATAAGGGAATGTTAAGTGAGTTAGAAAAAGATAAAGTTTTAACAGATATAGATAGATTAAAAATAGAAATTAGTAAGTATTATTTAGAGTTATTATTAAATGAATTTGGTCTTACTAAAGAAGATTTAAAAGATGATAAAGTACTTGTTAAAAGGATGCCTAGATTAACTATTAAAGATAATATTAAGTATTTATAGGACAATTTAGTTGTTCTTTTTTGGTTAAATTTGCTTTACTTCTTTGAGGTTACATGATATACTATTAATATGGTTGGAGGATAATATGTTAGAAAGTATAAAAGTTTGGGTTGAAGATAAAGAAACAATTGTTAAGAAAGGAATTACTTTACTTGAACTTAGTAAAATGTATGATGAATTATTTTTACATAAGATAATTTTAGCTAAAGTAGATGGAGAATATCATGAATTAAATGATGTGATTACTAAACCATGTCATATTGAATTTTATGATTTATCATCTAGTTATGCAAATAGAGTTTATTTAAATGGATTAGTATTTTTAGTTAATTATTGTTTTCAAGAGTTATTTAAAAGAAAAGGTTATTTATTAACAAGACATTCTGCTGATAAAGGATTATATATTGAAGCAACTTGTAATTTAACAAGAGAGATGGTTTATGATTTAGAAAATAAGATGAATGAAGTTGTTAGAGATAATTTAAAAATTCATAAAGTAACTATTTTAAGAGAAGATGCAATTGCTTATTTTGATGAGATAGGTGATACTAAAAAGTCTGGATTATTAAAATATATGACTAATACTTATGTTAATTTATATAGAATGGGTAATAGTTATAACTATATGTTTAGTTTAATGCCATGTGAGACTTCTTGTTTAAATGAATTTAAATTAACTTATTTAAATGAAGATGGGTTTATCTTAAGATATCCAACTATTTATAGTGCTGGGGATATACCTAGATATAAACATCATGCTAAGTTATTCGAAGTATTTAGAGAATCTAAAGAGATGTGTAAACTTATGAATCTTGAAACATCAGTTGATTTAAATGATATAATTACAACAGGGAAAATTGGAGATTTAATTAAAGTAACTGAGACTTTATATAGTAATAAACTATTGAATATAGCTAAAAAAATAGCAAGTGATAAGAAAGTTAAGATAGTTTTAATTGCGGGACCATCATCAAGTGGAAAAACAACAACAACGAAAAAGTTATCAATGTACTTAAGGAGTTTTGGATTAAAACCTGAAGTAATTTCTATGGATGATTTCTTTGTTGAAAGAGTTGATACTCCAAGAAAAGCAAATGGAGAATATGATTTTGAATGTTTAGAAGCAATTGATAGTAAGTTATTTAATAGTACACTTGATAAGTTATTAAAAGGTGAAAAAGTAATCTTACCAGTTTTTAACTTTGTAACAGGTAAAAAAGAGTTTGATAAAGCAAATAGTATGAAGTTAGAAAAAAATGAAATCTTGTTAATTGAAGGTATTCATTGCTTAAATCCTGCAGTTTTATCAAATATTGATTCAAGTAAAAAGATGAAGATTTATTTATCGGCTTTAACTGAGATTAATATTGATAAAGATAATAGGATTCCAACTACGGATAATAGATTAATCAGAAGAATAGTTAGAGATTATTATACCAGAAATTATACACCTGAGGAGACTTTAGAATTATGGAGTAATGTTAGAGATGGAGAGGAAAGACATATTTTTCCTTTCCAAGATGAAGCCGATGTTACTTTAAATACCGGACTTGTTTATGAATTTCCAGTTTTAAAGGTTTATGCTTTACCACTTCTTTATACAGTTAAGTCTGATAGTCCTTACTATGAAGATGCTAAGAGACTTATTAGGTTATTGGATATTTTCTTACCAGTTCCAAGTGAAGAAGTTCCTAATGATTCTATTTTAAGAGAGTTTATTAGACATAGTTATTTTGATTAAAATAAAAAGATTGGGTAAATTAATAAAGAGAGGAGAATAAAATGAAAGTAGCTATTAATGGGTTTGGTCGAATAGGAAGATTAGTTTATCGAATTATGAATGAGGAGTATCCTAATTTGGAAGTTGTTGCAATTAATGATTTAACAGATTCTGAACAACTTGCTTATTTATTAAAATATGATACAAATCATCGTAATTATCGAATTGATGATATTAAGTTTGATAATGAAAATATTATTGTTGGTAATAAGAAAATTAGAGTATACGCAGAAAGTGACCCAAGTATGCTTCCTTGGAAGGATTTAGGAGTCGAACTTGTGTTTGAGTGTACTGGACACTTCACAAGTTATGATAAGGCAGTTGCTCATATTAAAGCCGGGGCAAAGCATGTTATTGTATCTGCTCCTTGTAAAGGTGATGTTAAAACAATTGTTTATAATGTAAATAATGAAATATTAACTGGTGATGAAGATGTAATTTCAGCAGCTAGTTGTACGACTAATTGTCTTGCTCCCGTTTTAGATATAATTGAAAGAGAGTATGGAATTAAGTCAGGTTATATGACTACAGTTCATGCGTATACCAATGACCAAGTAACACTTGATGTTGCTCATAAAAAGGGAATTAAAGCAAGACGTGGTCGTGCTTGTGCTGCTAATATTGTTCCAACTTCAACTGGAGCAGCTTCAGCAATCGGAGCAGTTATTCCTAGTTTAAAAGGAAAGATGAAAGGAATTGCAATGCGAGTTCCTGTATCAACTGGTTCCGTTGTTGATTTAGTATTAAGGTTAAAGAAGAAAGTTAGTATTGAGGAGTTGAATGAAACTTTTGAAAATAATCAAAATGAAACAATAAGGTTAACTTATGACCCAATTGTCTCAAGTGATGTAATAGGAAGTAGCCATGGAGCAGTAGTTGATGCTTTATCAACTGATGTTTTAGAAACGGAAGATGGTGACTTAGTTAAAGTAATTGCTTGGTATGATAATGAAATGGGATATTCTTATCAAATGGTAAGAACAGCTAATTATTTTGCAAATAAAGAATAAAAGATTGGAAAGGAATGGTAGATTGTGTTAGATATGATTATATCTTTGTTCCGTGATGGATTAAGTGGAACGCGTTATATTATATATGTAATTGTATGTTCAACTCTACTATTTTCAATTGTTGGATATTTGTTTAAACAGAAGTATGGAAAAGTTGAGTTTAAAGTTGCATCTGCATCTCAACCACAAACTTCAAATGCTAAACCTAAAAAAGAGAAGAAAGTAAAGACTAAAAAGGAAAAAAAGAGTAAGACTGTTAAAGGTGCAACTCCAGTAGTTACACCAGTTGCTCAGACTCCAGTAGCATCAGTAGTTCAGAAACCAGCAGTTCAAGCAACTCAACAACAAGTTGTTCAAACTCCAAAACCTGTTCAACAACAAGTGCCTAAGCAAGTACAACAAGCAGTAGCTGCTCCTATTCCTGAACCAACTTTGGTTCCTAAAACAGTTGCACCAGTACAACCTCAACCACAAGCAACACCTCAAGCAACTTTAAAACAACCAACTTTAATTCCAGATTTAGCCCAAGCCAAAACAGGAAATCCAGCTATTGATGATGATATAACAACAATTATTTAAGAGTTTAAAACTCTTTTTTTAAAATTTAAAAATAGTTATTTAAATACAATTATTAGAGTTAAAAGTATAATTTTTACAGAAAGTTTACAAATTAAAGGAGATTTATGAAAAAGAGAAGTATTATTATTTTAATTTGTTTATTATTAGTGGTTATTTCAGGTATTACTAGTCTATTATATTTCCTAAATTATTTACCTCATAAGAAATATACTAATGCTGATTTTAATATAGTAACTTATAAAAGTAATGTAGATAAAGATTCTGATGGAATAGATGACCAAACTGATATTTTAAATAGTGTTAGAAAATATCTTGATGCAAAACCTAAATATAAAAGTAAATATTATGATGGAGGATATCCAACTGACAATTATGGTGTTTGTACAGATGTTGTTGCCTTTGGACTTAAAGGGTCTGGTTATGATTTAAGAGAATTAGTAGATATGGATATTAGAAATAATAAAGATAACTATGATATAGATAAGATTGATAAGAATATTGATTTTCGAAGAGTTAAAAATTTACAAGTATATTTTAAGAATAATGCAATTAATTTAACAACTGATATATCTAATATAGAAGAATTTCAAGGTGGAGATATTGTTGTATTTAAAAATCATATAGGAATTATATCTGATAAAAGAAATAGAAAAGGAATACCTTTCTTAATTCATCATGCCAATCCTTATCAAAGATATTATGAAGAAGATGTCTTAGAAAGATATGAAATAATTGGGCATTTCAGAGTTAGTTAGGAGTATTTATGATATTGATGGTAAGTGGTAGAACTGATATCGTGGCATTTTACACAGATTGGTTCATTGATAGATATAGAGAAGGCTATGTTGATGTTAGGAATCCTTTTAATCCTAAGTTAGTTAGTCGTATTAACTTTAATAATGTTGATGCAATTTTGTTTTGTACGAAAAATCCCATTCCTATTCTTAAATATTTAAAAAGTATTGATAAACCTATTATCTTTCATGTTACTTTAACTCCTTATAAAGAAGATATTGAACCTAATATCAGAGATAAAACTAAAATAATAGATGCAATTAAAGAATTATCAAGTATAGTTGGAATAGATAATTTGTATATAAGATATGACCCAATATTAATTAATAAGAAATATTCTTTAGATTATCATAAAAGAGCATTTGAGAAAATGTGTAGTTTATTAGACGGATATGTTAAACATATAATAGTTTCATTTATAGATGATTATAAAAATGTAAGAAAGAATAAATATGTTTTAAATTATAAAGAATTAGATGAATTTGATTATAAAGAAATAGGAATTAATTTTAGTAAGAGTGCCAAAAGTCATGGTATGACAGTTCAAACTTGTTTTGAAGAAAGAAACTTAGTTGAATATGGCTTTATAAAGGGTGAATGTTTATCAAGAGAAATGGCTTTTAAGTTAACGGGTAAAGTTTTTAAAGAATGGAAAGCAAGAGGTTGTAGTTGTGCTGAAATGGTTGATATTGGAGTATATAACTCTTGTAAACATTTTTGTAAATATTGTTATGCTAATTATGATGAAGTTAAAGTAAAATCTAATTATTCTAAACATAATCCTAATTCTTCTTTATTAGTTGGAGAGTTAGAAAGTGATGATATAATTAAGGAAAGAATTAAATAAAAAATTAAACTAAACGTACCACTTGCTACCTACTTTATGGTACATTTAGTTTAAAATAATTATTGTTAGGTGTGGTAGTATGTTATATTCTTATAAGTAATTAAAAGAAAAATTAAAGTCTAATTATCAAATTGAATTAGCAATTAAGCTAGGTAAATATTTTAAGATTGAAGAAGGTATATATTCTTCTAAACCAAGTGCTAATTCTTTAGCTATTATCTTTAAAAAATATCCATATGCTGTTTTATATGGCGAATCTGCATATTATTTTTATAATTTAACAGATTTTATTCCAAAAAAAGTTGTTGTTTCTATACCAATAAAAGGTAGAATACATTCTAAACATATAAAACAAGTTAGATTACAAGATAATTTATATAATCTTGGAGTGCAAGAAGTTAAGATAGATGAAGATGTTATTAGAGTATATGATAAAGAAAGAATGCTTATAGAACTTGCTAGAAATAAAAATAAAATGGGATATGATGAATATAAAGAAATAGTAATTAATTATAGAAAAATAGCAGATGATTTAGATATTGAAAAAATAGAGGAGTATTTAAAAAATTATACAAATGGAGATAAATTATTTGAAATTATACAGAATGAGGTGTTTTAAGGTATTAGAAAAGGAAAAATATTATGAAAAAAATATTAATAGGTATAATTAGTTTAGTACTAATAATAAGTATTGTTTTAATAATTATTTTAAATAGTAAAGGAGAAGTTATGGATAAAATTAAGTTAGTTGTTAACAATCAAGAATTTATAATTAAATTAGAAGATAATTCATCAAGTAGGGCTTTTTTAGAAAAATTAGATAATGGTGATATTATAGTTAAAGCTCATGACTATGGTAACTTTGAAAAAGTTGGAGATTTAGGATTTAGTCTACCTACTAATGATACTAGAATAACTACTAAGTCAGGGGATTTGATATTATATCAAGGTAATCAAATAACTTTATATTATGATACTAATACTTGGGAGTTTACCAAACTTGGAGAAATTGAAAATATTGATGGAAATACTTTAAAAAGTGTTTTAGGAAGTAATGATGTTACTTTAGTATTTAAGAGGAAATAGTTATGAAAAAGTATTATTTATATGAAATGAAAGGAATGTTTTTACAAATATTTTCAATTATAATTTTTATTATTATGGGTTTATTAACATACTTTCTATGTGATTTTAAAATAACTTATAATGACTTTATTTTAATATTTTTACTTATGTTACCTTATTTAATACTACATGAAATATTACATAGTATTTCTTATATAGTAAATGGTGCAAGTTTTAAAAATATTACTTATGGAGTTCATATTGAAAAAGGAATCCTTTGTTGTTTATGTAAACAAAATATTAGTAAAAGAAATATCTTAATATCTTTAATAACACCATTTATTATAATTGGAGTTATAACTTATATAATAGGAATAATTTTAAATAATTCTATTCTAATATCTTTATCTATTATTAATATATCAGGATGTTCTGGAGATTTAGTTATGTTCTTTGATTTTCTAAGACTTAAAGACTTTGAATATTCAGAGTATGATAATCCAATGGCTTTTGGTATTTATACCAAGAATGATTTAAGTAAAAAAGAAATGTTTGGATTAAGAAATATTGGAAGTACTAATAAATTAGAAATAAAAGATTTAAAGAAAGTTAAAGTTAGTAAATTAAGTATAGGATTCTTTATTGTTTATTATTTAACTGGTATTATGAATTTATTATTAATTAGATAAAAAAAATTAGATAAAAAAACTTGCATTAATGTATAATTAATGCTATAATGTTCCTGTAGCAAGGAAAAAATAAAAAAATTCCTTGCAGGAGGAACATTATGAGTTATGAAAATATTGTATTGAATTATATGAAAAAAAATAGTTATACTATTACTATCGAAGAATTAAATACATTAAATATTCCTTCCGTTATTTTAACAAGATTAGTTGAAAAAGGAATAATTGAAAGAATTAAAACAGGACTCTATGTTATAAGGGATAGTTTTGGTGATGAATATTTTAATTTAACTTATCATAATAAGAATACTATATATTCACATTTAACTTCTTTATTTTTTTTCGATTTATGTGAAAAGGTTCCACTTGAATATGATGTTACAGTAAAATACAATTATTGTGGTAATTTAAGAGAAAATGATAAAGTAAAGTTATATTATGTAAGTGATGATGATTTTGAAATTGGTTTAATAAAAATTAAAAGTCCTCAAGGGAGAATTATTCAATGTTATGATGTAGAAAGGTGTCTTTGTGATTTGATAAAGCATAGAAAAGAGATATATCTCGAATATTTAAAATATGCATTTAATGAATATTATAAAGTTCAAAAAAAAGATGTTAAAAAGTTATATAATTATGCTAAAAAATTAGGTATATATAAAGAAGTAAAAGAATTTATGGAGGTGTTTTTATGATGGATATTATATCTATTAGAAATAAAATAAATAATAAAGCTAAAATATATAATTTATCTCCTCAAAATTTGGTACAGATGTATTTTTTTGAGAGAATATTATATAGAATATCAATTAGTAAGTATAAATATAATTTTATCATTAAGGGAGGACTATTATTATCTTCTATGTTTGAAGATTCTGGTAGAACTACTCAAGATATGGATACTATGATTAAAGGTATTAAGATTAGTGAAGAAAGATTAAAAGAAGTATTAAATAATATATTAAGTATAGAAACTGATGATAATATTAATTTTGAAATATTAGGATTTAAAAAAATTCGTGAGAGAGATTTATATGGTGGATATAGAATATCTTTAAAAGCTAGTGTGGATAATTTTGAAGTAAACTTGAAAATTGATATTACAACAGGAGATCCTATAGTTCCAAAAGAAATAGAATATAGTTATAAAAGTATAGGGGGTGGCGACAAAACCCCCTTTTTCATATTTTAGTCATTGTTTAACTTTACACTAATTAATCTTCTTAAAT
>CANRDV010000007.1 GCA_947629475.1 uncultured Bacilli bacterium | reverse complement strand
TTATCTATACCTGTGAAGCTAAGACCCTTATTTTAAAGCATAGTCCTGATAAAGATTCTGATGGTGCTGATTGGTATCCTATTAAAGACTTAAATAAGGATAACTTAACTCCACTTGCAAAACATGGACTAGAAAAATTAGGTTATAAATTTGATAAATAGGTTAAATACCTATTTTCTTTAAATAAGGAAATTTTATGAATATTGATAATATTAAATTAAGAAGATTAAAGAATACTAAGGAAGATTATAAATTATTAGAAAAATGGTATCAAGAAGAAGAAATATATTTAAGTTTTGAACAAAGGAAAATAAGTTATAAAGAGATTGTAAATAAATATTATGAAAGAACTTTAGAAGATTCAAAAGTCCAAGTTTATATGATTGAATATGAATGTATTCCTATTGGGATAATACAATATCAAAAAATAAGTAATGATAATAAAAAGTTATATGGAATAGATACTAATAATTGCTATGAAATTGATATATTTATTGGAGAATTAAGATTTCATAATAAAGGAATTGGTAAAAAAGTAATTAGTTTAATTGTTAATTATTTATTTAAAGAAAAGAAAGCAAATATATTAGTTATGTGTCCTTTAAAAGATAATATTAAAGCTATTAAATGTTATTTAGGATGTGGTTTTGAGATAAAAAATGAATTTAAGACTAAAGATACAATTGGAAATGTTCAAGAATATGAACTAATGATTATGAAAAGAATAAACCAAACTCCCCAACTTTTTTGAAAATACAAAGGTGGTTTTGCTATAAAATAGAATAAATAATTTGAAAACCCCCTTAAATATTTCAAAAAATATAAGGGGTTGTTCAAATATAAATTAATAGATTGGAGTTATTATGGAGAGAATAAAATTAGAATATGTTAAGAACTTTAGAGATTTAGGTGGTTATTTAACAAGTGATAATAAAGTAACTAACTTTAATAGAATTTACCGAAGTTCGGTACCAACTACTTTAACAGATAAAGAAAGAGAATTTTTTAGAAGAAATAATCTTAAAACAATTATAGATTTAAGAAATAAAGAAGAAATAACTAAAAAGAAGAATGCTTTTAGTAATTTTGAAGAATTTAATTATTATAATATTCCTTTAAGAGGAGGAGATTTTCCTAAAAAAGAAAAAGATATTTCTTATGGATATTTAGATATAATAGATGATTTAGATAGTATCAAAGAAGTATTTAAAACTATAAGAGATAGCGAGGGAATTGTTTTAATAAATTGTAATGCCGGTAAAGATAGAACGGGAGTTATATGCATGTTAATTCTTTTGTTATGTAATGTTTTAGAAGATGAAATTTTAATAGATTATCAAGTATCATATACTTATTTAAGAGATGATATTAGAAAAATGCATCTTGATAATCCTAAAATGCCTAAGTATTTAGGAAATTCGAAAATGGAATATATGGAAGATGCTTTAAAATTATTTAAAGATAAATATGAATCTATTGATAATTATATGATGTTACTTGGATTTACTAAAAAAGATATTTTGAAAATAGTTAAGAAATTAGTGGATTAAAAATCTTATAATGATAATTACTAATGATATAGATAAAAATACTAATAACTAAAGTAAAAGTTAATTAAATCTACTGATTTATTAAGTATTTTATGATATAATAAATTAAATCTATAAAGATACTTAAATGTATCTTTTTGTAAGTTTCTAAAAAAATAATCAAAACTTGTGAAAAAATGTTATCATATCATTTTGAAAAAGTAATTGAAAAATTATCTTATTTGTGATATATTATTAGTCATGTGAAATGGGTGATGTATATGCAAATACCAAATTATGAAAAAGCGAGAAGAAGAAGTCATGAAGAAGTTTTAGTTCGTGATTTTAAAATGGATTCTAACTATTCTAAATTAGGTTTAAATAAAAAATATTATTTAAAAACCTATGGTTGTCAAATGAATGAACATGATAGTGAGAATATTAAAGGAATGCTTGATAAAATGAGTTTTAAAGAAACTTTAGATATGCGTGACGCTGATGTTATCTTACTTAATACTTGTTCAATTAGAGAAAATGCTCATAATAAAGCATTTGGGATGCTTGGAAGAATTAAACACTTAAAAGCTGAAAAGAAAGATTTAATTGTAGCTCTTTGTGGTTGTATGGCTCAAGAAGTAGGAGTAGTTGAAGAAATCTTAAAGAAATATAAATTTGTAAACTTTGTCTTTGGTACTCATAACTTAGATGATTTACCCAAATTACTTGCTAATAGTTTTAAAGATTCTAAGTTAAACGTTGAAGTTTATAGTATGGAAGGTGATATTGTTGAAAATATGCCAGTTACTAGAGTTAGTAAATATAAGGCTTATGTAAATATCATCTATGGATGTGATAAATTCTGTACTTATTGTATTGTTCCCTATACAAGAGGAAAACAAAGAAGTAGACATAAAGAAGATATAATTAGAGAAGTTAAAGAATTAGTTTTAGATGGTTATCAAGAAGTAACATTACTTGGACAAAACGTTAACGCTTATGGTAAAGACTTATATGATGACTATGAACTTGCTGATTTATTAGTTGATGTTGCAAAAACTAATATTCCAAGAATTAGGTTTTTAACAAGTCATCCTTGGGATTTTTCAGAAAAGCTAATTGAAGTTATTAAAAACTATGATAATATTTTAAACTTTGTTCATTTACCAGTTCAATCAGGAAGTAATCGTATTTTAAAATTAATGGGACGTCGCTATACAAGAGAGTCATATAAAGAATTATATGATAAATTAAGAAGTATTCCAAATATAAGTATTACAACAGATATCATTGTAGGTTTTCCTGGAGAAAACGAAGAAGATTTTAATGATACCCTAGACCTTGTTAATTACTGTAAGTATGATAGTGCATTTACCTTCATTTATTCACCTAGAGAAAATACCCCAGCAAGTAAGCTTGATGATAAAGTATCTTTAGAAGAAAAAGAACAAAGATTATATAAGTTAAATGAATTAGTCAATAAATATTCTAAAGAATCAAACTTAAAAATGGTAGGTAATACTTATCTTGTTTTATGTGAAGGATATAGTACTAAAGAAGGAATGTTATTTGGTTATACTGAAACTAACAAATTAGTAAACTTTAAAGGTAAGAAAGATGCAATTGGCAAGTTAGTTAAAGTTAAAATACTTGATGCTAAAAGTTTTAGTTTAGATGGTGAGATAGTTGAATAAAGAAATATTAGATAAAGTATCAGAGATTATAGAATATATTAAAAATACACCTGACTTTAAAGGATATTTAAAAACAAAAGAATTATTAGATAAAGATATAAAGTTAAAAGAATTAATTAATAAAATAAAACAAACTCAAAAATTATTAGTTAAAACTAAAGATTTAAAACTTGAAAAAGAATTAGATAAATTAACTCAAGAATTAAATAATAATCCTTTATATATAGAATATAATAATTACTTAAATGAAGTTAATAATATGCTTATAGTCTTTGAAAATAAAATTAATAAATACTTTAATGATGTATTTAATTAAGGGGGTAAAATGAGTTCTAGTTATAAAAAAATCTTAAAGTTAGAAACTGAATTAGAAGATTTAACTTTTAATGATGAAGATACTAATAAACGAGATAAAATTCTCTTGCAAATTTCTAATTTACTTGATAAAATTGATAATATGGAACTACTTGATTTATATTCTGAACCATATGCTTTAAATGCTTTTATTAATGTACCTCTTTTCTTTAAGAAGTATAAATTAGATAAAAAGAAATTAAAAGAAGATAATTTATATAAAGAAGAATTTAAGAAAGTTAGTTTATTAGTAGAAGACTTAAGAGAAAAATGTAATAATGAAGAAGAATATTTATTTTTATGTTATAAATGTGATGTTGATAATGTAGCAACTTATTTACTTAAACATATGAGTAATGAAGATATTATGGAGCTTGCTAATGCAACTGATGATTGGAGTTATAAGTTATTTTTATTTGAAAATTTAAAGAAATAACTTTTCTTGTTCTCATAGTATAACGGATAGTACGGACCCCTCCTAAACTTCAAGTTTCACGAGGTAAAATGCTTGATAAATAAGGAGTGGATAGGTTTTTAAAAATAAATATTCGCAAAAAGTTCGCAAATTTCTATCCTTAACTTAAAAAAAATAAAAGCGAATTTAAAAAAAACAATTTCATTTTAATATTAATGTGTTAAAATGAAATATATGTCCTTGTAACTCAGTTGGAAAGAGTATCCCTCTCCTAAAGGGAATGTCGGAGGTTCAAGTCCTCTCAAGGACGCCATATTGTGTACATATAGAACTGAAAAAAAATCAGTTCTTTTTTTAGTGACAGAACATAGCCATTTTATAAATAATAAAGTGGCTTAAAGAAAGGAGGAAGATATGTCAAAATGCAAGGTTATTGCAGTAGCTAATCAAAAAGGTGGAGTGGGCAAAACTACGACAGTATTTAATCTTGGTGTAGCTTTGTCTAAATTAGGAAAAAAGGTATTACTTGTGGATATGGATCCTCAAGCAGATTTAACAACAAGTATGGGGTATTATAATCAAGATGAATTAATAACTATTGCTAATTTAATGAGCCGTTCAATGAATGATGAAATTATCAATGCAGATGAAGCTATACTACATCATAAAGAAAATGTTGATTTAATTCCAGCTAATTTGGATTTATCAGCTTTAGAAATGTCATTGGTAAGTGCTATGAGCCGAGAATACACCTTAAAGAGTTGTTTAAATGGTATTAAAGATAATTATGACTATGTGATAATTGATAGTCAACCCAGTTTAGGAATGCTAGCTATAAATGTGTTATCAAGTGCTAACAAAGTTATAATTCCAGTTCAAACTCAATATTTACCAGCAAAGAATATGGGACAGTTATTGAATACCATATTAAAAGTAAGGCGACAAATAAACAAGGAATTAAATGTAGAAGGAATTTTATTGACTTTAGTTGATAAAAGGACTAATCTATCAAGAGAAACTAAATTTGAATTAGAAAAGAGTTATGGTAGTATTATTAAAATATTTAATACCCAAATCCCTAATGCTGTTAAAGTTGCAGAATCAACATCTTATGGTGAAAGTATTTTTTCTTACGATAAAAATAGTAGGATAGCAGAGGCATATTTACTAGTTGCAAAGGAGGTTATTGAAAATGAAAGAGAGAAAAATGTACCTTCCATCACTAGATGATATGTTTTCAACTCAAGAAGAAAGAGATGCTGAAAAGTTAGAGAAAATTGTCAATATATCATTAAAAGATATTGAAGATTTTCCTAAACATCCATTTAAAGTTGATGTAAATGAAGCAATGCAAGAAATGGTGGAGAGTGTCAAGGATAAAGGAGTATTAGTACCTGCTATTGTTAGAGAAAAAGGCAATGGTAAATACGAGATGATTTCTGGACACCGAAGGAAAAAAGCAAGTGAGCTTTTGAACTTAGAAACTATCCCTTGTATCGTTAGAGATTTAACTGATGATGAAGCAACGATTATAATGGTTGATAGCAACCTCCAACGAGATAAAATACTCCCAAGTGAACGAGCATTTGCTTACAAATTAAAAATGGAAGCATTAAGTCATCAAGGGAAAGAAACTTCTCGCCCATTGGGCGACAAGTTAAAAAGTGTCGATATTATAGCTAAAGATAATAATGATAGTAGCAGACAAGTTCATAGATTTTTAAGACTAACTGAACTAATACCTAAATTATTACAATTAGTTGATAATGATGTTCTTGGTTTAACTCCAAAAATAGCATTTCGACCAGCAGTTGAAATTTCATATTTAACAAAAGAAGAACAGGAAGAATTGCTAGATATAATTGAGTATAATGATTGTACTCCTTCATTGTCGCAAGCAATTAATTTAAAATTGTTAAGCCAAAACAAAAGTTTAACTGTTGATAAAATGGAAGATATTATGTCTATGGAAAAACCGAATCAAACACCAAAGCTGAAAGTCAGTATGAATAGATTAAAAAATATACTCCCAAATTCTTTGAAAAATGACAAAGAACGAGAGGAGTATGTGATTAAAGCTGTTGAATTTTACGACAAATATCAACATAAACAACGAGAAAAAAATTATGAAAGATAGTGGGAGTATTTTATCCACAAAATCCCTCCCTACAACCTACCCTTAAATACTAACTATACTAACTGAAAAAAATTATATATTTGACTAAATAAGTATATATATTATACTTTTGGCAAAGAAAGGAGAATGTAAATGAAAAAATTAATTCTAATGATTATTTTGATATTAATTGCTATTGTTATTGGATTTGGTTTATCAAATTTGTATTTGAAAAATTCCAACAAGAAAAAATTCAATACTTTTATTGAAGTTTTACCTGCTGAAAAAAATGAAACTAATTCGGATGAAAACAAGAATCCAGAAGAAAATGATTTTGTTGATGATGATAGTAAATTACCAGAAACTAATGATGATGAAAAAGAAAATATAATTTCTTCTAAAGATGAATCAAATAGCCAAGAAAAGGAAAATAGCAACAATTCGCAAAATAGCCAAGAACAAAAGAAAGAAAATACTTCAGCTAGTGAATCTAAGGATAAAGTAGAAGAAAAGAAAGAACCTCAAACTGAAACTGTTGAAGAAAATAAATCTAACAACAATGAAATTAAAAAAGATAATACAGAATCAAAACAAGAAAATGAGGTTGATGAAGAATATTTAAGACTGATGCAAAGACTTTTTAAAACAAGTAATGAATGCTTGGAAAAAGGAATGGAATTAAGTTTTGAAGATTTAACGATAACAAACACTTATTGTCAGTCTTATGGATATAAAGGACAAATAATTGGATATGAATTATATTTGATATATCCTAATGAAACGAAATTATACAGGTAATCTTAATTGATTATCTTTTTTATTTAAAATTTTAATGTGAAAGGAATGATAGAATGAAAAAATTAATTAAAAAAATTAAAGATTTTAAAATTAAAAGAAAAAAATTATTAATTGTTGGAATGCTATTATGTATAGCACTAATAATTTGTTCAATGTTTTTGTTAAGGGTTAATGCTGAAACAATGGGATTTACTTATGCAAATGGAATCTTTTTTGAAAGAACTGGAAGTCATTACACTTCTAACGGAGTTCCATTTTATACAATGGATGGCAAAGTTGTTTATTGCGTAGAACCTGGAGTAGAAGTAACGACTTATAGTTATTACAAAGTTGATTGGAGTAATGCACATTTACCATATAGTTTAGATTTATTCAAAAAAGTTCAATTAATTGGGTATTATGGCTATGAATATCCTGGACATAATACTGAAAGGTATAGAGTAGCTACTCAAGTTCTTATTTGGGAAACTTTATCTACGGATGATATTAGACTAACAACGGAAAGATACGGAGAAGGTAGTGAGGTAAGTGTTGATTATGAAAAGAACGAAATTATGAAGTTGGTTAATGCTCACACCACAAGACCTAGTTTTAATGGAGATACCAAAAATACTTACTTAAATCAAGAAATTACTGTTACAGATTCTAATGGAGTTTTAAGTCAATTTGAAATTGTTGATAAAGGTGGAAATGATGCTGAAATAGTAGGAAATACTTTGCATATAACACCTAAAACATTAAATTCTTCAACAATAAAACTTGCTAAAAAGAATTATGATAAAAATACTACTATGTTATATCGTGGTTCTGATGGTTCACAAGTTTTAGGTGCTTTAAGGGCTATGGATCCAGTTACAGCAGTAATAAATTTAGATACTGTTGGAGGAAAAGTTACAATCAGAAAGGTTGATAGAAAAACTGTTAGTGTGCAAGGAGATGGTTTACTATCAAATGCAGTTTATGGTATTTATGATGAAAATGATGTTTTATTAGAAAAAATTACAACTGATGCAAATGGTGAAGCCACAAGTAATTACCTACCTAAAATTGGAAATTTAAAATTAAAAGAATTAAGTCCATCAAGGGGATATCAATTAGATAAAACTGTTTATAATTTTGAAATAACACCAGAGCAAATCCATCCAACGGTTAGAGTTTATGAGGATGTTGTTGAAAGAGATTTATCAATATTCAAAGTATTAAGTAGTGATAAAACAGGAATCATGACAGGAGAGCCAAATGTTACTTTTGAAATTTATTTAAAATCAAAGAATAAATTATATACTACTATAACGACAGATAATAAAGGTTATGCAGAGGCAACATTACCTTATGGAACTTATATAATTAAACAAAAAAATGCTACACCTGATTATGAAAAAGCCAAAGATTTTGAAGTTGTAATTGATGAAAACTCACCTAAAACGGTTCGTGAAGTTATTTCTAATTCGCCAATATCAGCAAAATTAAAAGTGATAAAAGTTGATAAGGAAACTAACGAACAAATCAAGTTAGCAGGAATTAAGTTTAAAATAAAAAATACTGATACCAATGAATATGTTTGTCAAACAATAACTTATCCAACGGCTAAAAAAGTATGTGAATATGAAACAAATGAAAATGGTGAATTTATTACACCTTATGAATTGGATGTTGGTAATTTCCAATTAGAAGAAGTAGATGATAAAATTATAGGTTATTTATGGAATAATACACCAATTAAATTTCATATTGGCGAAGGAACAGTATTTGAAAAAGATGATGAGTATGGAATGATTTATACGGTTAGATTCGCCAATAAACGAGTAAAGGGAAAAGTAGAATTAAATAAATTAGGTGAAGAAGCAGTATTTACTGAAGAAGGAATCACTTATAAGAAAATACCACTTGAAAAAGTTAAGTTTGGTTTATATGCTAATGAAGATATTAAAGTAAATGGTAAAATAAAATATACTAAAGATGCTTTAATTAAAGAAGTAGAAACAGACAAAAAAGGACATCTTGCAGTTGAAAATTTAGAATTAGGTAAGTATTATTTTAAAGAATTAAAAACAACTGATAGTCATGTTCTATCAACTAAAAAATATGAATTTGAATTGAAATATAAAGACCAATATACTGAAGTTGTTGATAAAACATTTGAGGTAGAAAATTTCTTAAAAAAACAAGATGTAGAAATAAACAAAACTGATTTATCTGAAAGTGAAGCTTTACCTAATGCGAAAATCGAAATTTATAGTGATGATGGAAGTGAAAATGGAATCTTGATTTTTACAGGTATTACTGATGAAACTGGAAAAATTACCATTAAAAAATTACCTTATGGAAAATATTTCTTAAAAGAAGTTGAAGCACCTGAAGGATATGTTTTGAATACAGAAAAAATGCCATTTGAGGTTAAAGAAGATGGTGGAATTGTTAAATCTACTGTTAAAGATAAGTTAATAATAGGTAAATTAGATTTTACTAAAACTGACTTTTCAACGGCAGAGCCATTACCTAATGCGAAAATCGAAATTTATTATGAAGGTAAAGAAGATGAAGAAGATATTTTAGTTTTTAGTGGTTATACTGATGAAAATGGTAAGATTGTTATTGAAGAATTGCCTTATGGAAAGTATTATTTAATGGAAGTTGAAGCACCTGAAGGATATGTTTTGAATACAGAAAAAATGTTTTTTGAAATCCTTGAAGATGGAGAGATTGTTAAAGCAACTTTAACTAATGAAAAGGTAGTTGTTGATGTTCCAAAGACTGGATTAGATGATACTTATATATTAGAAATAGTATGTGGAATAATGATTATTGTAGGAATAGGAGGATTTGTTTATGTGTTTAATCAGAAGAAAAAGAAAAAATAGACTTAGTGAGAAGGGGCGATTAATTGTATCTGCCTCTTTTTTACTAATATCAGTTGCTAGTACATTATTAATGCTTAAATATTATAGAATTTATCAAAATGAACAGAAAGTACAACAAGAACTTGATAAATTCTTTCAAGAACAACAAGAAATAAAAAATGAAGAACCTGAAGAAAAGGATGTACTTCAAACTGAAACTGTTGATGAAAAAGTGGAAAATACAAATATAAATGACTATATTTTAGTATTAGATATACCGAATTTAAACTTGATGCGTGGAGTTTATAGTAAAGATTCTAAAGAAAATGATGTTAATAAAAATGTTAAAATTTTAAAAGAATCAGATTTACCTGACAAAATAAATGGTAATGTAATTTTAGTTGCTCATAGTGGAACTAGCAATATTTCTTATTTTAAAAATCTTCATAAGTTAGTTACAAATGATATTGCATATATTCATTATGCTGGAAAAGTATATACTTATAAATTAGTTAATACTTATGATATAGAGAAAACTGGAGAAGCTCCAATCATAAGAAATTCTTCAAAGAATACCTTAACTTTAATTACTTGTCGTAGGAATACTAATTTACAAACAGTATTTATATTTGAAATAGTGGAGGATGAAAAATATGAATAATAATTATAGTTTTAATCAAATTTCTAAAACATTAGAAAAGATATTTAAAGCAGGATACTTAAATGAGAAAAGTATTATAGGCATCCAACTTGATGATTTGGAAAGAATACCTGATATAACGGCTTTAGAAATATCAATTATTATAGGATTAAAAAGAGCTATTAAAAATAAAAAAATAATAGATTTTTTAAGTATGAATTTTGAAAAGAAAGGAAAGGATGATAAGAATGAATAAATATGAATTTAATGTAAATTTATTTGGCAAAATGACTTTAGAAGTATTTGCTAATAGCGAAAAAGAAGCTGAAAAAATGGTGCAGGATTTAATAGATAATATTACTGTAAAAGATATAGAATTAAAAGAAAATAAAATTAATGAAATTAATATAAAAGAAAGTGAAGTAGATAGAAAAGTTAAAAATAGTAGAAATAAAGAAAGGGAAAGGTGAGAAGTTTATGGGATATGAAAAGAAAAGTCCATCAATAAAATTACTAATTAGTAGAGAATTATTTGATAAGTTAGTAGGACTTATTGAAATGAATATGAATTTAGCTATTGATGATGAAAAGTTTTCTATAACGGCTGAAAAGATAATGAATAAATTATTAACTTATTCTATTCCTAAAGTTGAAAATGATATGGAATATGTAGATGTTAGGTTTTTTCCAAATGAAGCAAGTGATTTAATTTGGCAATTATTGATTCAAAATGATAGAAAAATAGAAAAAAAAGATTATTATTCTATACTTATGGAAAATAGAGAAAAACTTAGATCTGAAAGCAAGTAATGTGCTTGTCAAATGTATAAATCTCTCCAAAAGTTCTAATTTGTAGATTAGTAAATTATTTAAAAGTAATTTAAAATTGCTATTGGAGGTGAAGAAAATGTTTGAAAAAATTGACTATGATTATGATTTGAAAAGTTTATCTTATTTTGAAAATGATGATAGTTTCATGCCTTTTTTGGGGACAGCAACAAAGATTTTAGAAATTAAAAATCCTGTATATCGAGAATTATATGCAAAATATAATAAGATAATTAAAGAATATCCTAAAGTTTGTAAAATACTTGAAACAAGTGAAAAAGCAGAAACACTTAATGAAGTTGAAACTAGGAAATTAGTTGAAGCACTTGAGTTATATTATGATATTACTTATATTGAAAAAAAAGATGTTTTCTTTCAAGGCATGAGAGAACAATATTTTATATTTGCGAATATGAATGTTTTGAAAAAGGGAACTGACAAAGAAACAGAATAAAATCATAATGGTTAACATGGTAGCGATAGTTGGTTTAGTTGTAAAAAGACCAGAAATTAGAATAGTTTCTCCAACTGAAAAATATTATTATTTTGTTTTACTTTGTGCTAATAAAATTAATGGACAAAATAATTTTATTGATTTTAGAATAGGAAATGCTGTTCCTAAAAGAATAATAAAACAAATGATTGAAGGAAAAAGAGTTGGTGTTCGTGGAATAATAATAAACGAAAAATATATAGATAAAAATGGGTTAAACTTAAAAAGATTAGTAGTTCTTGCAGAAAGTATTACTATATTTGAAGAAAAAGGAAGATAGTACATTTTAAATGTTTTACTATCTTTCTTTTTATAAAAATTTAATGTTTGAGAGGAGAAAAAAATGCTGGAAGAATTAAAAAAAGAATTAAGAGATAAAATTAATGTAGAATATGCAGAATATATTATGAATGTAATAACATATCCACCAAATAAAATTATAGATTTTTCTCAAGAGATTACAATACGAGATGCGTTTGTTGGAATGTTTGAAAGTGAT
Organism: uncultured Bacilli bacterium; assembly: GCA_947629475.1. Taxonomy (GTDB): domain Bacteria; phylum Bacillota_I; class Bacilli_A; order RF39; family UBA660; genus RUG591. Next base: position 25,830 of record CANRDV010000007.1, on the reverse strand, counting down.
AAGAATTATGATGAAGATACTATTAGATTTTTATTATCTAAAAAAAATACATTAGATTATTTATACAATTGTTGGAGAAAGTGTGATTATAGTTTAAGTAGTATGTTGGATGAAAATGTCATAGATCCTCTATATTATGAAATGATGCAAAATAAAAATAACTTGGATTTAGATTCAATAAATAATTTAAAAAAAATAAGATATCAAAGTGAAGAAAGAGCTGGTAGATAATGGCTTATTTTACTAAAGAAAAAATTGAAAAAGCTAGGGAAATTGATTTATTATCCTACTTACAAATAGCATCCCCAGAAGAAATAATCTATGATTCAAGAGGAACTTATAGAACAGCAACACATGATAGTTTGAAAATTTCTAACGGATTATGGTACTGGTTCTCTCGTGGAATTGGGGGAAAAAGTGCGATTGATTATTTAATGAAAGTAGAAGAATATAGTTTTGTAGATGCTGTTTCTAAGGTTTTAGAAATAGGAGGATATGAAAAAATTAAATCTCCTATTAACTATAAATCAAGTAAAAATGATAATGAAAAAAAATTAATTTTACCTAGAAAAGCTAAGAATAATTTCAAAGTTATTGATTATTTATTAAGTCGTGGAATCAGTAAAAATATAATAGATGAGTGTATAAATAAAGGATTAATATATCAGGATGTAAATGATAATGTAGTATTTATTGGCTATGATAATAGAAATATAGCAAGATATGCAGGGGTTCGAGCAACGAACTCTAGCAGATATATGCACGATTCATACGGAAGTAATAAAACATATTCTTTTAAATTAAAATCAATATGTAATAAGAAGTCAGTTCATATTTTTGAAAGTGTGATCGACTTACTTTCTTATGCTACTTTAAAAGAAATGAGCAATAAAAATTGGGATGAAGATAACTTATTATCACTAGCTGGTGTATATAGTACATCTAAAGATATTTCTAATAGTAAATTGCCAAAAACAGTAGAGAATTTTTTAAGAGAAAATCCTCAAATTAAAACTATTTTTGTTCATTTTGATAATGATTTAGCAGGAAGATTAGCAACGGAAGCTATCAAAAATAAATTGTCAGCTAGTTATGAAATTATAGATTTTCCACCAAAAAGTGGAAAAGATTTTAATGACTTTTTATGTGAAATAGTAAAAAAAAATGAAATGAAGGGTTATGATAAATCTCGATAGGTCTATTTATTTTGTATTAGCAAGCACTGGAGTTGTACTCCTAACATTGTAAATTATGGGGAAACCCCAAAACCCCTATGTAATTTTAAAAGGACATTGAAAATTAGCAAAGAAAGGAGAAAAAAATGAGCAATAGGACAAGAATTTATAAGAAACAATTTTGGCTTAATCAAGAAGAATTGATTGCTTTAAAAACAAAAGCCGAAAAAGCAAATATGAATGAAAGTGAACTTGTTAGAAAGATGCTATTGGATTATCAAATAAAAGAAAAACCTGATGAGAAATTTTATGAAGTTATGAAATATATGAGAGCAATTTCTAACAACATTAATCAAATTGCAAAAAAAGCTAATTCATTAAATTTTATAGATGAAATGTTTTATAAAGAAGAAGCTATAAAATGGAATGATTTTATAGATAAGGTTAAGGAAGAATTTTTACTTAATGTTCGAGAAAGAAAGGATAATGAATAATGGCAACAACTGGTATTTGGAAAATTAAATCAAGATTAGATAATGTTATTAAATATATAAGTAACGAAGAAAAAACTATGAGTGATGGCAGTTATATGGAACTTCATAATTTAAAAGAATATATGGATACTAATGTTCAAAGTGAAGCAACTTGCTATGTAAGTGCAATAAACTGTAATTTAGATACAGCTTATAAAGATATGGTTTTTACAAAAATGGAATATGACAAGGTAGATGGAATATTAGGATTTCATGCTTTTCAATCTTTTCAAGAGGGAGAAGTAACACCTGATTTAGCACATAAGATTGGTGTTATGCTAGCCGAAGAAGTTTGGGGAGATAGATTTGAGGTAATTGTTGCAACACATAACAATACTAATCATATCCATAACCATTTTGTAATTAATTCGGTTTCTTTTAAAGATGGTAAAAAATATTCTGATGATAGAACTTCTTATGCAAGATTAAGGCATATATCCGATTGTTTATGTGAAGAATATGGATTAAGTGTTGTTAAAACTAACAATACTGAAAAAAATAAAATTAATTATGAAAACTATTATATTAAAAGTATTGAAAAAAGTAATTACCATATTATAGCTAAAGAAGATTTAGATAGAGCTATTGCTATGTCTTATTCATATAATGATTTTCTTTCTTTAATGAATAAAATGGGATATGAAGTAATTAATAGATATAATAAATTAAGTATTAGGAGAGAACCCTATAAAAAAAATATTAGAATAGAAAGAAGTTTTGGAGAAAATTATTCTATCAATTCAATAATAACTAGAATAGAAAAAGAACAAGCAACAAGAGTACCATTTATTGAATCTTATAATCCTAATATAAAAACTAAAGTATTTAAGAAAAGTCAAAAACAAAAAAGCAAAGGATTATATGGATTATATAAATATTATTGTTATATTCTAAAGGTTTATCCAAGACATTATCCCAATAAATTTATTTCTCCTACTTTAAGAGTAGAAGAAAATAAAATGAATGAAATATCAGAACAGACAAGATTGCTTGTAAGAAATGAAATAAAAACTTATGAGCAACTTTTATTATATAGAACTAATTTAATTAATGATATTGAAGAATTAGATAGTGAAAGACATAATTTATGGATTAAGATTAAAAGAATTAGCAATGAGGATGAAAAAATAAATATTCGTAGTGAAATAGAAAAAATCACTAATAGTTTAGAAGAAAAAAGATTGGAGGTGAAACTATGTGATGGAATAAGTGAACGATCAGGGGTTGTTGAAAAAAATATTGCTGAATTTGAAAAAGAGAAAAAATTGGAGGTGAATAAAGAATGGGAGCAAGTGAATCAGCAGAAATAGTTGTTAAAATGGCACTAGAAGGAATGGAAGTTGCTTTAAAATTAGGTGGAGTTGGATTAAAAAATTTAGTGGTTATGCTTTATGCAATGTCAAAAGAACCTAAAAAGAGTAAAGGAAGAATGACTTTAAATGCAATGATAAAATCAGGAAGTCCTTTAAAGATATTTTCTTTAAAAGAAGATGATTTGAAGAAGTTTAATGAAGAATCTAAAAAGTTTGGATTCACTTATACACTTATTACTAGCAAAAATAACAAAAATAAAGATGGAATGGTTGATATAATGGTAAAAGCAGATGATATGGAAAAAGTTAATTACATTATTAGAAGATTTCAATTATCATCAGTTAATATTGCCGATATAAAGAGCGAAATTAAAAAAGATAAAATTGATAAAATGATAGAAGATGCTCAAAAGAATGGTATTGAAGTTATATCAAATGAAGAAAAGTTAGTTAATGACATAATAAAGAATCCAAATGAAAAAAGAAACCCCAAAGTTGCAACGACAGAAAAAAGCCCTCTGTCCGAGCTTTCATTAGAGAACAAAAGCGAATCTCGGGTGGCTTCTAAAAATGGGAAACCTTCTGTTCGTGAAGAATTAAACAATATAAAGAAGGAACTACAACAAAAACAAACCACGAAAGAACATGATTTGCAAAAAAATAAGATTATGACAAATAAAAGAAAAAAGAGAAAAGGAAAGGTGAGATAAAATGAATAATGAAACAAATGAAAATGCAACTTATGATGTTGAAAAATATAAGATGAAAAAGAAAGAAGATTTAACAAAAGCATACGAACTTATAGATAAAGGAATGGAACAGTTACAAAAGGATTCGGACTTTTTAGAAACTTATGTTAATGTTCAAAGTCATTTTTATAATTATTCAGTTAGAAATGCTATATTAATATCAATGCAGATGCCGAATGCAACTCAACTTAGAGAATATAAAAAATGGAAAGAATTAAATGTTAATTTTGATGAAAAATATCCAAAAAGTATAATTATACTAGAACCTGGACAACCTTATAAAAATAAAGATAATGTTTTAATTACACCATTTAATGCAAAGAAAGTGATTGATATTTCTAATACTGATATACAAATAAATTTTACACAATATGATAAGAAAATGTTGTTGCAAGCTTTAGTTAGTAAAGATAATCCTAAAATTGAAGCTGTTGATAGTTTAGATAATGGTAAAATGGCATCATGGGATAAAGATAAAAATACAATTTATGTTGTTAGAACTGAAGATTATGATGTAGCTATTAAATCTATTTCTAAAGAATTAGCAAAAGCTAATTATTATGAAAAAATGGATGAATCAGAACTAGCCTTAAAAAGTGATGAACATATAGATAAAATGTCCGACTGCATAAGTTATATGATTTGTAAAAAGTATGGTGTTGATAAAGAATTTCCAAAAGAAGAATTTATGAAAATATTTTCAAGTATGGAACAATCAAAAGTATATGAAGAACTAAACTTAATGAAAAATAGTTTAAATGATATTAATAAGCAAATTAATAAGTATTTATCAATTGATACTAAAGAACACGATATAGTAATTCAAGGGAGAGAAAATCATGAAAGATAAAGTAAAAATAATGTTAGATAGTTATGATATAGGTATTATTATAAATTCTTTACAATTATTCAAAGATAGTGAAAGACTAAATGATAGAGATATTTCTCCAATCAACGAATTATTAGAAAGATTAATTGATGAAGGAGAAAGAAAAAAAATTCTTAGAATAAGAGATAATAGTTATGAGAGATGAAGTTAGAAAAGATATTGCAATGCTTTGTATTATTGGATTAGTTCCAGTAATATGGATTGCTTTATTAGTAGCTCCATATTCAGATAAAGGATTAGTTGGAATTATAGAAAATTTTCCAAAAATTATAGAGAATCCATATAAAGTAGAGTTTTGTCAAAATAGTATAAAAACTGTTTTTGTATTTTTACTTTGTTATGGATTTTTATTATTGGCTTATTATTCTACTAGAAAAAATTATCGTAAAGGTGAGGAGTACGGAAGTGCTAAATGGGGGAATTATAAAGAAATAAATAAAAAATATCATGATGAAAATATTTATGCCAATAAAATATTAACTCAAAATGTTTCAATAGGATTAGATGGTAGAAAACACAGGAGAAACTTAAATACTTTAGTATGTGGAGGTTCTGGAGCTGGTAAAACAAGATTTTATTGTAAACCTAATATCTTGCAAGCCAATACTTCTTTTGTTGTCCTCGATCCTAAAGGCGAAATACTTAGGGATACAGGTAATTTCTTAAAAAAAGAAGGATATGAAATTAAAGTTTTAAATTTAATAAACATGGATAATAGTGATTGTTATAATCCATTTGTTTACTTGAAAAATGATAATGATATTCAAAAACTTGTAACGAATCTATTTAAGTCAACAACTCCTAAAGGTAGTCAAAGTAGCGACCCATTTTGGGATAATAGTGCCATGATGTTACTATCTAGTTTAATATTTTATTTAATGTATGAAGCACCTGAAGATGAGCAAAATTTTCCAATGGTATTGGAGATGCTTAGAGCAGGTGATGTTAAAGAGGATGATGATTACTATTTAAGTCCATTGGATATTTTATTTAATAAATTAGAATCAGTTAATCCTAATCACATAGCTTTAAAATATTACAGAGAATATCGTAACGCAGGTGCTAAAACTTTAAAATCTATTCAAATAACTCTTGCTTCAAGACTTGAAAAATTTAACTTAAATAGTTTAGCAAAATTAACATCTATTGATGAGTTAGAATTAGAATTATTAGGAGAAAGAAAAACAGCACTATTTGCTTTAATTCCAGATAATGATACAAGTTTTAATTTTTTAGTAAGTATTCTTTATACACAATTATTCCAACAATTATTTTTTATTGCCGACAATAAGTATGGTGGAAGGTTACCAGTTCATGTTCACTTTCTGATGGATGAGTTCGCAAATGTTAGTTTACCTGATGATTTTGAAAAGATTCTTTCAGTTATGCGTTCAAGAGAGGTTTCAGTAAGCATTATATTGCAAAATTTAGCACAGTTGAAAGCATTATTTGATAAGCAATGGGGTTCTATTTTAGGTAATTGTGATGAATTTTTATATTTAGGTGGAAACGAGTTAGAAACTCATAAATATATTAGCGAATTATTAGGGAAAGAAAACTTAGATATTAATACTTACGGAAAAAGCACAGGTCATAGTGGTAGTTATTCTACTAATTATCAATTGAGTGGTAGAGAATTATTAACCCCTGATGAAGTTAGATTATTGGATAATAAATATGCAATTTTATTTATTAGAGGAGAAAGACCAATAATAGATAAAAAATACGATATTTTAAAACATCCCAAAGTTGGAGAAAGTGCTGATGGTAAAGGAAAGGTTTATGTTCATGATAAAACTGATTATTCTATTGGAACTATAACCCTTGATTATAATATTAAAAATTATAATTTTTTAGATTTGGAAAAATTAGAACTTGAGGATGATTATGAAATAATTTCTAGTAGTGAAATAGATGAATATTTAAAGAGAAAGGATGATAAAAATGAAAATAATGAAAAAGATTAAAAAAATAGGAACTATGGTTGTTAGTTCTAAAATATTATTTATGTTAATGACACCAGTTGTTTATGCTGAAGAAGTAGGAGGGGAAAATCCTTTAACAGTTGTTAATAATTTATCTAATTTTATTTTTGATATTGTACAAGCTGTTGGAGTAATTATGGTTCTTTTTGGTCTAGTGCAATTTGGACTTGCCTTAAAAAGCCACGATCCAAGTCAGAGAGCAAGTAGTATTTTAACAATTCTAGGTGGAATTGTAATTGCTTGTGCTAAGACAATTCTTAATATAATTATGGGATAGTGAATTTTTTTTCTATTGATTCTGGAGGTGATACAAAATGGAAGAAAAAAGTGGTTGGATTATTAATCTACTTTCAAATGCACTTGAAACTTGGAATGATAAAGTAAGCGAAATTTGGAGTTTAATTACACAATCTCCTGAAACATTCAAAGGTGGAGGAATTTGGAGTGTAATGTTAGATATCAATGGTGCATTACAGGCTATTGCTTTTGGATTATTGGTGTTATTCTTTGTTGTAGGTTTAATTAAAACTTGTGGAAGCTTTGCAGAAGTAAAAAGACCAGAACAAATTTTTAAGTTATTTGTTAGATTCGCACTAGCAAAAATGGTAATAACATACGGCTTAGATTTAATGTTAGCATTATTTAAAATCGTACAAGGTATTGTTACAACAATTATTTCATCAGCAGGATTTGGTAGTCCTGCCCAAACTTTATTGCCTAGTAGCATCATAAGTGCTGTTAATAGTTGTAGTTTCTTTGATAAAATACCTTTGTGGGCTGTATCGTTAATTGGAGGAATCTTTATAACGGTTTTATCGTTTATAATGATTTTAACTGTGTATGGTAGATTCTTTAAATTGTATTTATATACGGCTATTGCACCGATTCCACTTTCAACATTTGCTGGTGAACCTACTAGCCATATAGGTAAAAGTTTTTTAAAATCTTTTATGGCTGTTTGCTTGGAAGGGGCGATTATAGTATTATCGTGTATAATATTCTCACTTTTTGCATCTACTCCTCCTGTTGTAGATTCATCATTACCAGCCGTTACTCAAGTATGGACTTACATTGTAGAAATTATATTTAATATGTTAATTTTAGTTGGTACTATAAAAATGTCAGACCGAGTGGTAAGAGAAATGATGGGGTTATAATATGATTAATTCTAAAACAAGAGAACAATTAATAAAAATGTATATAGAGTGCTTAAAGGAAAATAAAATCCCCTGGCAAAGAACTTGGAAAGTAGATAAGCATAAAAACGGAATATCTAATATTGAATATAAGGGTGTAAATGAATTATTATTAAACTTGATTGCATCTTTATTTGAATATAAAGATTCAAGATGGTTTACTTATGTTCAAATCCAAAGAAAAGGGTGGAAATTAAAAAAAGAAGCAAAAGGTAGAGGTGTCCCACTTGAATTTTGGAGTATGTATAATTTTAAACAAAAGAGAAAATATGAAATTAAAGAATATAAGAACTATATCAAAGAACATCCTGAAGAAAAAGAAGATTTTAGAATGATTAATAATGTTTATTATGTATTTAATGCAGACCTTGTTGATGGAATTACTAAAGAAAAAAGTAAAAATATTGATAGTAAAGAGATACCTAAAAAAATTAAGACAATAATTAAAAACTTAAATGTTAAATACATTGAAAATGGTAATAATTCTTTTTATGATATTGAAAACGATAAAATAGTTTTACCATCTAGTGATAAATTTTTTGATAATTATTCCTATTATGCAACCCAATTACATGAAATAAGCCATGCAACAGGGCATCCAAAAAGACTTAATAGGAAAATAGAAAATAGATATGGAACAGTTGATTATGCACGAGAAGAACTTGTAGCTGAAATAAGTTCTTCTTTTTTAATGCAAGATATGAATATTGTCGTTGAAGAAAAACATTATGAAAATCATAAAGCATATATTCAAAGTTGGATTGAGTTGTTAGAATCCAATCCCAAAGAATTATTTGATGCTATTTCTAAAGCTTCTAAGGTATGTGAATACATTGATGAAATATCAAAAATTAAAAATAGAGAAATGGAAAGATAAGAAAGGGGAAAAGTATGTTAAAAGAAGAAAAATTAAATTTTTTAAGGAATAAATATCCAGTTGGAACAAGAATTAGATTAATTTTTATGGATGATAATTACCCAGTACCACCTAATACAAGAGGAACTGTGGAAGAAGTTGATGATGAAGGACAAATCCAGATGAAATGGGATAATGGAAGCCATCTTGCTTTAGTTTATGGTACTGATAAATTTGAAAAAATAATTGAAAAAAATAAGGATAAGGAGAGATAGGATTATGGAAAAAATAAAAAACTTAAAAAAGAAAAAAGTGAGAATATCCAGTTTTTGGATAAGTGATTATGGAGATATAAAATGTGAAGCTAATTTGTTTATAGGAAATAGACAAGTTGCTAATATTATAATAAGTGAAAGTAAGGAAAATCTTGAATTGAATGTAAAGAATCATAGTAAGAAACTAACAAATCAAGAAATAATAACTTCTTTTAAAGCAATGATTTATTGTTCTTTTTATGATTATCTAAAACTTCCTAAAATATCTAAATGTTCAAAACTTCTTAAAGAAATATATGATAATGTCCGTTCTTCGGAATCTAGTATGTGTCATATCACAGAAGATGATTGGAATGAGGATTATAAAGAAAGATATACGGATAAAGATATAGAGATTTTAAAAGAAGAAATTAAAAAATATGGCTTAGATGAAGTAATTGGAATAAATGAAGATGAATACAAAATAATTGGCTATGGAGATTTAGAAACAAGATTTAATGATAATCGAAATTTATCTACATTAAAACATTATGAAAGGGAAAGGTGATTAAGTTGAAATACTTATTAAGAGAACCTTTAACACCAAATGAAAAATTGTTTTATGAAAGAGGTGGATTCTTTTGTTATGATTTAAGAGAAAATGATTTTGATAATATTATATCAACTATTGAGAAAAATGTTTTAGTTAATAGAGCAGGTTCTTTACTAACTAATAAACAAATTGATTTTGGTGAAAATGATTTTGTTGATTATTATAAATTTTGTGAAAGCAATGAACAAGTAGAAAAAATTCAGGATTTAATATCAAATAGGCGATTCAAAGAACACCCTAAAACAAAAAGATATAATAATCGAGTTTATGAAAGGGAAAGGTGATAGTTTATGGGAAATTATAAAGTTGAAATAACTGAAATTTTAAGTAGAGTTGTGAATCAAAAAGCTAATAGTTATGAAGAAGCAAAATGTTTAGTAGAGGAAAAATACGATTCTGAAAAATTTGTATTGGAATATAATGATTATATTGAAACATCCTATAAACCTTTTCCTCCACCCAACATAGCTAAAGACTTTAAAATTACAATCGAATTTAACAAGGATATTCAAGAGGTTACTTTAAGTCAAAATTCAAATACAAAAAAGTATAATTGTAAAACTATTGAAGATTTACAAATTGCAATAAATTCTTATGTTAATAGTGATATAGAATTAGATAAAATAAAAGATAATATGAAAGAAAAGGAGAGATGAAATTATGAGTAGAGAATTTATTAAAAGTTTAACTTATAAAAATGGTAAAGTGTTTACTAGACAATGCAGTAGTAATGTTAATCCTAAATATTATTATAGTGAAGAACATAAGGGATTGACAAAATTATATAATGAATTAGGAGAAAAAGGATTTGAAAAATGGTTCTTAAATAATTGTATCATGACAGGAGAATATGTAATATTAAAGGGATGTAATCAAACTTTAAGAAAACTAAATTACTTTTCTAATTTGTTATGGAATGATAAAAACTTTATAAATTTAAGTAATCAATTAGATTCTGTTTTTGATAACTTATTAAAAGTTGTTGATTCAAATGAAAAAGAAAAAATAAAGGAAGAATATCAAAAAGTAGAGAAGGACATTGAAATATATGTTTCTTCTTTTTACGATAAAAAAAATAATATGAAAGTAAAGGAGAGATGAAATTATGAGAAAACAATATGATGATTTTACCCAATTAAAGGTAAAGGATATGTCAAAAGCTATAAGTGATATGACTTATAAATATATAAACCCAGAAACTAATACTCCAACTAGAGTTCCTTCAAAACACTATGAAAAAATATTAGACCAAGTTACTGAAAAATATATGAGTGATGTTACAAGCAGACAATTTTTAGTAATAATGTATAATCAACTTAGTGCATTAAAGAAAGAGGATGAAAAGTATTTTAATCAAGCTTTATTATGCTTAGATTTAGACCTTAATCCTAAAGATTTAAGGATAAATGAACGAATTGCTATTGAATATACTAATGATTTTATAAATGAGAAGAAAGCTCAAGAAAAGAAAGATTATCATTTTTTAAATCAGGACATTATAGATGGTTTTAATGAATTTAAGGATAATCCAGAGATCCAAGCAAAAGCCGTTAGAGATTCTAATAGATATGAAGAACAAGAAAACAATATGTTTAGTCATAATGATTATCGTGATGGAAGGTAGGATTAATTATGGAAGTGAAAATAAATCGTGAAATTAGAAATTACTCTGAAAGTGTATTCATGGGACTGTCATTAAGGCAGTTCCTTTTTTCACTTTTAGCTTGTGGAACAACAATATTATTATATTTTATATCTAAAACATATTTTGGAAAGGAAACACTTTCTTGGATATGTGTAGTTGGAGCTATACCATTTGCTTTATTAGGTTTTTTTAAATATAATGGAATGCCAGCCGAAAAGGTTTTAATAAGTTATATTCAAAGTGAATTTTTAATACCTAAAAAAATGGTATGTAAATCCAATAATTTTTATTATGAATTATTAAAAAATAGAAAGAATGATGCGTATGAAAGAAAAAATGGATGAATTTATATCTTTAACAGATATTGTAAAAAATTTAGATGAGTTAGGATTAAACAAAATGGAATACAAAGGTTATATAATTGATATAGTTGGTTCTAATGAAAGTCTTAAAAATACATTTATTAGTATTTATGATAATATTGATAATTATGAAAAAAAGGAATCTTTAGAAAATATTATATTAAGTAGTATTGATTTAAAAGAAAATATTATAAATTATATAAATGAACATTATATTGATAATAGTAAAGATGAAGCATATTTTACATTTATTTTAGGTTATGATTTATTGCAAGATAATTTTAAAAATTCTCCTGTAAAAGAATGTGATGTTAATTATAATTTTTGTAGAAAAATTGCAAAAAGATTTATTCTTAGTGATTATTATAAAAATGGAAATGAATCTGCTTATGAAATGTTATCCAAATATGTTAAGGAAAATAAATTATCAATATTAAAAGAATATGAAAGATTTATTGGAGAAAAAGACATTTACTTTGCTCATAATAAAACATTATTAAAAACAGGTTATCGTGGTGAACAGCCAATAGCTTTAATTGAACAATATAACGGTTATGAAAATGAATATGTTGTTGGTATTGATTATGCTATTGATAAAGATAAAATTCATTGGAGTAGAGGTTTTTATTATAATAACAAAAAAGAAGCATTAGAAGATTTTTTTAAAGTAATAAATGGTAAATATCTTGTTTCAGATTATAAAAAAGATAGAAATATCACCGATAGAGAGAGATAAGATATGCAAAAAGAAAATGTTAATATCCAAAAAGATGGAAGTAAAAAGGAAATAGAGATAAATACATTTGTAAATGATATTAGAGATATAACTAAAAACAGGATTATTGTAGATTTAGTTATAGAACTAAAAAATAATTGTAGAGTGTATGAAGTTCGTGAAGTAGAATTGAATTTAAGAAAACTTGGATTTAGTAACGAATGTGATTACGAGTTTCAATTATCTAAAGATTTAGATAGAATAGTAAAAAAATTTTATTATGAAAATAATAAATTACCATCAATAGAAGAAATTGAAAAAGAAATGTATAAAAAAAATTATTTAATTATTAAAATCAATTATGAAAGAGGTGAAAGATAAGCTGTGATTGAAATAAAAAGTGTAAAAGAAATTATGAAAAACGATTCTAATTTAATTTCTTTTGCAATAGGTTATATTTTTAGAAATGGAACGGAGATGTTTCATGATGAGGAGAAATTTAAAGAATTAAAAAATACTATTTTAAAAAAGAGAGAAAATATAAAAGGAACACCTATTTTTGAAACAGATTATTTGATGAAAATATTAGATGTAGCTAGAGATATATCCTATTTAAGTTATAACAAATTAAGTTATTTGATATATATGAATTATAAAAAAATGATTAAAGAAAGGAATGATATATTATGAAAACATTGAAAGAGTTATTTAAACAAGAAAAAGAAGAATTTATAGTGCCTACTAATGTTCAAGATGTAATACCAGTAAATAGAATTTGGGAGGATGGTATTTTTTTAATTGGAAAAACTAAATATTCAAAATGTTATAAATTTACTGATATAAACTATGCAGTTGCATCTAAGGAAGATAAAGAAGCTATGTTTTTAGAGTATAGCGAACTTTTAAACTCATTTGATGTAGGTGCAACAACAAAAATTACTATTATCAATAGAAAACTTAACAAGGTAGATTTTGAAAAGAAAGTTTTATTATCTAAAAATAATGATGGACTTGATGAATATAGAAGTGAATACAACAAGATTTTATTAGATAAAATAATTAGTGCTAATAGTATTACTCAAGAAAAATATATAACAATATCTATCAATAAGAAAAATATAGATGAAGCAAGAAGCTATTTTAATAGAGCAGGTGCAGAATTAATTAATCATTTTTCTAAGTTAGGTTCTAAATGTGTTGAATTGGATTCATTAGAAAGACTAAGAATCTTTTATGACTTTTATAGAAGTGGCGAAGAAAGTTTATTTAATTTTGATATGATTAAAAATATGAGATTAGGACACAGTTTTAAAGATTATATTTGTCCTGATTCTTTTGAATGGAATAGTGATTATTTTAAAGTTGGAAATAGATATGGTAGAGTTTTATTTCTAAAAGATTATGCAAATTATATCAAAGATAGTTTAGTTGCTGAATTAACTGAAATAAATAAAAGTATTATTATGAGTATAGATGTAATCCCTGTACCAACAGATGAAGCAATTAGAGAAATTGAAAATCGAAGATTAGGGGTTGAAACAAATATTACAAATTGGCAAAGAAGGCAAAATGCTAATAATAATTTTAGTGCTGTTATTCCATACGATTTAGAACAACAAAGAAATGAGAGTAAAGAATTTTTAGATGATTTAACATTAAGAGACCAAAGAATGTTTTTGGCAGTTTTAACAATAGCCCATTTTGCTGGTTCTAAAGAAGAATTGGATAATAATACAGAAAGTTTATTGACTATCGGAAGAAAACATTTATGTCAACTTGCTATTTTAAAATGGCAACAACTGGTTGGATTAAATACAGTAATGCCGTTTGGAATTAGAAAAATTGATACTTTAAGGACTTTAACTACGGAATCACTTGCAGTTTTAATTCCTTTTAAAGTTCAAGAAATAAATCATGATAATGGAATCTACTATGGACAGAATGTTATAAGTAAAAATATGATAATTGCTAATAGAAATCAACTCCTTAATGGCAATTCATTCATTTTAGGAGTAAGTGGTAGTGGTAAGTCATTTACGGCTAAAAATGAAATTGTTTCTTTAATATTAAGTGATAAAAATTCTGATGTTATAATAATTGACCCTGAAAGAGAATACGGAGAGTTAGTAAGAGCAATGGGAGGAGAGGTAATTCATATTTCGGCAACAAGTAATAATCATATAAATGCAATGGATATTAATAGTGAATATGGAGATGGTGCAAATCCAGTCATTTTAAAGTCAGAATTTATTTTGTCTTTATGTGAACAATTAATTGGTTCAAACAATTTAGAGGCAAAAGAAAAATCAATAATTGATAGATGTACTGCAAACGTTTATAGATATTATCAACAGGGCAATTATTTAGGAATGCTACCAACTTTACAAGATTTTAGAAATGAATTATTAAGACAAGTAGAACCAGAGGCAAAAGAAATAGCTTTATCTATTGAATTATTTACTAATGGTAGTTTAAATACATTTGCAAAACCAACCAATGTAAATACTAATAGTAGATTGATATGTTATGACATACTAGACTTAGGAAAGCAATTACAACCTATTGGTATGTTGGTAGTATTAGATAGTATTTTAAATAGAATTACAAAAAATAGATTAAGTGGTAGAAGAACCCATATTTTTATTGATGAAATATATTTATTGTTTCAACACGAATATTCAGCAAACTTTTTATTTACTTTATGGAAAAGGGTTAGAAAGTATGGAGCAGATTGTACAGGTATTACTCAAAATGTTGATGATTTATTACAAAGTCATGTTGCAAGAACAATGCTTGCAAATAGTGAATTTATAGTAATGTTAAATCAAGCTAGTACTGATAGGTTAGAACTTGCTAAATTACTTAATATTTCAGAACTCCAAATGAATTACATTACTAATGTTGAAGCAGGATGTGGACTAATAAAAATAGGAAGCTCATTAATACCATTTGTTAATAAATTTCCTACGAATACCAAACTTTATAAATTAATGACTACAAAACCAGGAGACAAATAATAATGGCTAAAATAAAAACAAAAAATTTAGTAAAAGGAACGATTAAAGCAATAGATAAGGGGGCTATTGCTTTATCTAAAACAAAAGATAGTATTGTTAATATCAAAGAAAAGTTTGATGATGTTATTGATAATGAATCTAATGCTAATGAATATGCTAGTAGTAGATTTCAAACTACCACAGAAAAGGTTATAAATAAAGGAGTAGGAAATTTTAATAAAAGTGGAATAAAAAATTTAAAACAAACTAAAGAAAATTTTATCAAAGCTAAAACAAAAATAAGTAATATTAAAAATAGAAGAATATTAAATAAATCAAAAAAAAGTATAAAAACGGCAAAGAATACTATAAAAACAACTAAAAAAGTAGTAAAAGAAACAATGAAAACTCTTGATAGAGCAAAGAAAGTTGCAATTAGTGCCATCAAGAAAACTGCTCAAGGTATTAAGACAGTTGCACATGGAATAAAAGCAACAATTTCAACTATAAAAGCAATTTTAGCAGGGATAAAAGCACTTATTTCTTTGATTATAGCAGGAGGATGGATAGCAGTAGTTATTATTGTTGTAATTTGTTTAATAAGTTTGTTATGTACCTCTATATATGGAATATTCTTTTCTAATGAAAAGATAGATGAAAATTCTATTCTTATGAAAGATGTTGTTGCAGAATGTAATAAGGAATTTTCAGATAGATTACAAGTTATTCAAAATGAAAATTATCATGAGGATTATGTGCTAAATGGGGAAATGGCTTCTTGGAAAGATATTTTAATAGTTTATACAATAAAAGAGGCGAGTGGAATTAATAAAAAAGAGGTAGCAACGATTGATAAGGAAAAGATAGAGATAATCAAAGAAATATTTTGGAAAATGAATAGTTTGTCATTTGAAGTAAAAACAGAAATAGTTATTGAAAAGGGAATAAATATTAATGAAGCTCCAAAAGAAGTTGAAAAGAAAGTATTGCATATAAATATTAATCATAAAACAATAGATGATATGGCTATTGAATATAATTTCAATACTATCCAAAAAATTCAAATGCAAGAAATTTCAAGTCCTGAATATTCTTCTTTATGGAATGGAATTATTTATGGCTTAAACGCAACTGGAGATTTTTTATCTTGGAGACAAGGAGATGTTAGATGGGGAAATGTTAGAATTGGTAATACTAATAGAACTATATCTGAGATAGGATGTTTGATAACCTCTATTGCTATTTTAATTGAAAAGTCTGGAGTAGATACAACAATTACTCCGTTTAACCCTGGAACTTTTGTAGAAGAACTTAATAAGAAAGGTGGTTTTGATAATAATGGTAATTTGCAATATACTCCAATTAGCAAAATAGCACCTAATTTTAAATATGAAAGTAATGTAAATTTAAGTGAAAAAGATAAGGAAGAAAAGTTTAATTTAATAAAAAAATATTTTGATAAAGGTTATTATATAGTAGTTGAGGTAAAAGGTGCTACTCCTGGAAATCAACATTGGGTAGCAGTTGTTGATATTAATGCAAATGATGTCATTATAGTTGATCCAGCTAGTAATCAAACTAATTTATGGAATGCTTATGAATTTAGTAAGACTTCTCAATTTATTTATTTTAAAGTTAATTAATTTTATTGACATTTATATTATAATTATGATATTATTTATTTATCGAAGAGTTACCCATTATTATTGGTAATTAATCGATAGATATAGTAGCTCTGTTTTTTTCGTCGTCAGAGCGAGTTATATATTTATATTAATTTTGATAGTTTATTGACATTACCTATCAAAATGCGACAAAATTGGAGGTATATTATGAGATTGATTAAAGTAAATAAAATATATAATACTAATAGTGAAAAATTACATATATTGAAAGATGTTAGTATAAATTTTGAAAAAAATAAGTTTTATGCAATAATGGGTAGAAGTGGTAGTGGTAAAAGTACATTAGTCAATATTTTAGGTTTATTAGATGATTATACAAGTGGGGAATATTTTTTAGATGAAGATACTAACGTAAAAAATTTGAATGATACAGAAAAATCTTATATAAGGGGAATGAGAATTGGATTTGTTTTTCAATCATTTTATTTAAATAATAATTTAACAACGATCGAAAATGTTATATTGCCAATGTACATAAATAAAAAAATAGAAAAAAAAGAGAGAATTGCAATAGCTAAAAAAATATTGGACAAATTAGGATTAATAGATAGAATTAATCACTTACCATCTCAATTAAGTGGTGGAGAACAACAAAGAGTAGCGATTGCAAGGGCATTAATTAATAACCCAGATATTATAATTGCAGATGAGCCAACTGGAAATCTTGATTCAAAAAATGAAAAGGAAATATTTGATATTTTAAAACAAATAAGTGAGGAAGATAAAATAGTCATAGTTGTAACTCATAATAATATTATAAAAAAATATGCTGATGTATTATATAACATAGAAGATGGAATTGTAAAAAAGGTGCAATTATGAGAAAAAGTGATTTATTAAAATTAGCATTTCTTAATATAAAAGGACAAAAATTCAAATCAATAATATATATATTAATTTTAACAATTTTTTCGACTATGATTTTCTGTTTTTTTTCTGGTAAAAATTCTTTTTTAGGTTTTGTTAATGATTTGTTAAATTCTAATTATGAACTTAAAATGATAGCAATAAATACGGAAAAACAAGATAAAGATAAAATATATAATGAAGTTAATAAAATTAAAAATAATCATATCGCCCAAATTTACTATGATAATTATGAAATAAGAAATACTGCTGATCTTGTAGAGTATAATGGTGGAATTAATATATATGGAATTTCTAAAGGATACGATTTTGTACTTGATAAAGGTGAATATATAAAAAATGATGATGAAATGATTTGTTCTAATTTATTTAATTTAAATAATTGGTCGGAGGTTCATAATGTAGATGAATATCATGATATGAACAAGGAAATAGGCAAATATTTTAATATCACCTATGATAAATATCTTAGAATTGATAAAGAAAAAACAGAAATATTAAAAACATATAATCATAAAGTAAAATTAGTTGGTACTTTTGATACTAATAAAACATTAATAGGATATGATGTATGTTTTGTTTCAAAAGCATTTTTTGAACAAATTAAGGAAGAGCAAAAAACAGTTTATAAAGATTCAAAATTAGAAGAAGAAGCACATTCGGGATTAGAATTGTTGATATTAGTTGATAAATATAATAATGTAGAAAAAGTTTTAAAAGATTTAAAAAAATTAGGATATGATGCTTATCAATATTATACAGTTGATTTAGATTTTTATAATACAATTTTGTTAGTTATAAATATAGCAAGTATAGCAATAATATTTATTTCAATAATAGTAATTTATTTATTTGTAAAAAATACTTTATTAGGAGAAAGAAAAAATATAGCATTATATAAATTGTTGGGTTTTGATGATAATAATATAAGTTTAATTTTTTTAGGTCAGTATATTATCAATACTATAACATCATTTATTTTAAGTATTATTATAACTAATTTAATAAAAATTATAATTAGTAATATTTTATTAAAAGATCCTAATTATAGTATTTTGAATATTTTTATAAGTTATGGTGAGGGTATTATATATATGCTTTTAGTAATTATAATTGTAATTGTAATAATATTATTTTTGTTTAAAAATAATATTAGAAACTCCTCTCCAATGAAGCTTATGGAAGGTAGTTATGATTAATTTTAAAATATGTTTTAAAAAGAATTTAAGAAAGTATATATTCATCTTTGTATTCCTTTTTCTTCTTTCTTTATTTTTCTGTTGTTTGATTAAAAGCATTGACAATAAAATAATTATAGAAGAAAATAAGCCACAATATAGAACGATTATAATCAATTTGGGAGATTATGAAAATATTAAAAAAGATATAAAAAGTAATGAAGAAATAATTGAAAATTATGAGTATAACGTTGAAAAAAGGGAAATATCAATAACTTTTGTTTCAGTAAATACATTAAATGATTTTTTGAATAAGTATGAAGATAATTTTATTTCGATTATAAAAGAAAATTTTTCCAATAGTAATTATTATATTGCTAGAAATATATTTAAAACTATTATGATAATATCAATTATATTAACTACTGCATTAATGGTCATATTTTCAATTAGTTTTATATATAATTTAGAAAAAGATATAGCATTGTATAAATTATTAGGATTTAGTAATAAAAAAATTTTATCTTTCATATTCACATTTATGTATCTTTTATATATAACGACATATTTTTCTAGTATTATTATTGTTAATATTGGTGTTAAACTAATAAATTATTTTAATATATCAATTATAGAAAAAATGAATTTTATTCAATTAGGAGTGAAAGAATATCTTTATATGTTTGCTTTTTTTAGTATTGTTGATTTACTATCTTTTATAAGAATAATTATAAAAGTTAAAAAAATTTCACCTATAAAATTTATTAAATCTTATTAAAATAGTAAACTATTTAATTAACCTAATAAATTTGATTAATAGTTAATTTCTATCATATTCAAAGTAATTATATATTATAACAATTATTAGTATTACAGAGTTTTTGAAACTGGATTATCCAGTTTTTTATTTTTTCATCATTATTCGACAAAATTCGACAAATTTCGACAAAATAATTTGATATAATTTTCTCATAAAGTAGGGAGTATATATGAGGTTGAATCAAGAACAATTAGATAAATTCACAGAAATTTTTGAAATAAAAGCTAAATCAGTTATTTTAGTTAAAAAAAATAAAAAAGTAACTATTATAATTAATTCTGTGATTATATTTGATGTTGATAAAAATTTAGTTAAAGAATTCTTTTAATTGTTAGTTTAAAATCAATAAATAAAATGGGCTAGAAAATACCGAAAACTATAATTTGTCATTATAGAGAACGGGAAAACCTAGCCCTTTATTAATATAAAAGTTTGAATTATATTTTAATTGTATAGTAAGGCAGTTGAATTGAATTTTAAAATGAAAGGATATCGCTTTATAATAGTACAAAAAAAATAGGAGTAGTAAGGGAGTAGTTAGTAATAATAAGTTCACATTCGCTTGCCGTAGTGAGGTTATTATGCAGAATTTTATAAGTTGTAGTAGTAATTTCAATTTAAGGAAAACTTTGGATATTGCAATCGCAGATGATAAAACAAATTTAAAGTTGTTTAGAGTCGTTTACACTTTTTTTAAATGTGTAGACGGCTCTTTTTTTAATGTTATAAGGATACGTTCTCCACCTACCTATCAATTTTGAATTTAAAAAAAATTGATAGGAGGAAAAATGAAAAAGAAATTACCAATAAGGAACAAAAGTAAGGATAATCCTTATATTTTAGGTTATGATGAAGACAAAGATACTTATATAGTAGAATTTACTGATAATAAAAAGATAATACATAAAGTTGAAATATCAGATAAAGTTTATGAAGCATTTGATAAATTTGAACTTGAGGATGTTTCTGAATTACATAAATTTAGTAAACATATTGAACATTCTAAATTATGCGAGGAAACTTTAAATAAAAGAGCTTTACATAAAAACATAAGTGTTGAAGAAGAAGTTGAAAAATTAATTTTAAATGAGCAATTAAAAAATGCTATTAATTCCTTACCTGATATCCAAAAAAATAGAATCAAAAAATATTTCTTTGAGGATAAAACATTTGAACAAATTGCTAGGGAAGAAAAATGTACTAAAATGGCAGTTAAATTCTCTATAGATATAGCTTTGGAAAAAATTTCAAAAATTTTGAAAAATTAGACTATACTTTTTGACTTTAAAGTGCTAAACAAGTGAGAAGGATAAAATATCTTCTTTCTCACTTGTTCTATTTTTTGAACAAGAGTTCTTTGAAAATTGATTATATTTAGTTATTAAACACATTCCTATTATTGTAAGCACATTGGTAAGTACGCTTGTCGATTAAACTTGACCATAAATACTAGGTTGCTACTAGTAATGCGAAGATGGTAATAGGTATAATGATACTTCTGCTTAGCGACAGATT
The DNA here is from genome assembly GCA_947629475.1 of uncultured Bacilli bacterium. Classification (GTDB taxonomy): domain Bacteria; phylum Bacillota_I; class Bacilli_A; order RF39; family UBA660; genus RUG591. Next base: position 4,484 of record CANRDV010000007.1, on the reverse strand, counting down.
CAAGCAATCGGAGCAGTTCTGAGAGAACCTCAGAAAGGTGAAATTCCTATGAAGCTAACTAGCAATTAGCTGTTTAATACTAATTAAAAAAAATATATTTGATGTCGATTGGAGTTATTGAAATGAAATATATTTATATTTTTGCGAACTTTATTAAACAATCGACATTAGAACATAAAAAGGAAAGGAAAAAGTTATGAAAAGATTTAAAGTTAAAGTTAATGAAATAAAAACTAACATATTTGAATTAACAGCTAATAATAGAGAGGAAGCTAAGGAAATGGTTGAAGAAATAATTTATAAAACTGAGATATTAAAATTAAATTGTGTTGGTAATAGTACGAAAATTGAATATAAAATCGCTAAAAAGAGAGGAGAATGTAAATGAAAAAAGTAACAAGAGGCAGTATTTTCTATGCAACTTTAGAGCCAGTTGTTGGTAATGAACAAGGAGGTTTAAGACCTGTATTGGTTCTTCAAAATGATGATGGAAATAAATATAGTCATACAACTATTATTGCACCAATAACAAAGTGGATTTATAAAGGAAAATTAATACCAACTCATGTGTTATTAAAACAATTTGATAAAATAAGACCTGATTCAATTGTTTTATTAGAACAAATAAGAACGATTGACAAGTCAAGATTAAGAGGTTTTGTTGGTGTAATTAGCGAATCTGAAATGAAAAGAGTTAATAAAGCTATTTGTAAATCGTTAGGAATTGAAAAGGAGATTGAAATTATATGAAAAAATATTTGGTAACAGTAAAGAAAATTGAAAAAGCTAGTATGATGGTGTCGGAAACTAGCAAAAAAAAAGCTATTGAAAAAGTTGATCGAGTATTAAATGATTATGTTAAAAAAAATATTTCTCTTGAAAAGACTTTTACAGATAGTCCTTTTTTTATTTATAAAGCTCAATGTATAAGGAAATAAGAAACTAAAATATCACATATTAAAATTTCAAATATACAAACTAAAAATTTGTACATTAGTAATTTATTTTTGAAAAATATATTATTGATGTGCAAAGGAGAAATTTATATGGAAAAAAGAGAAATTGAAGTGATGTGGAATTATTATTATGGTATGAGTAAATTACCATCAATAGGTAAGGAAGAATTAGAAATACTAGATAGTAAGAACATAATAAGAAGGATTTATGAGGTTATTGATAATGAATATAATGAAACTTGGTATTTAATAAGAGATAAAAATGAAAGAAGTTATGTTTTAAAATCTAAAATTAGAAATACATACACTAAAGATATAATAAAAAAATATATATCAAAATATAATTTTTATCAATTAACTACTGATTGTATTAAAATTTATGATAAAGGTTTTTTTCCAATAGTTGCAAAAGTATCAGAAGAAATTTTAAATAATTTGGAAGAAAACAAGAATCTAAATAACTTTATATTTAACAATTATTATTGTTATTGTAAATTAGATGATGTATTTAAAGCAGTAAGAATATATCGTAATAAAGCAGAACTAGAAGTCTTTACTAATGAAGATGATGCAATATACTGGTGTTTTGACTTCTCTATTACAAAGGAAGATATTTTAAAAAATAATATTAGACCTTTAAATCAAAAAGAAAGGGTATATGAATATAAGTTGGAGAAAGGGTGAGGCAAAATAAGATGAATAATTATGATAAAAGAGAAATTTTTAAATTTATTAAAGGCATGACACTAGAAGATTTTATAGCTTTATTTAATGCTACTAATATAAATGATAACAAGAAACAGAATATCATTGAAGAAAGGGAGAAAGATGATATTAAAATTCTTTATACGATTGATGAACTAATCGAAACTTATCCATTTTTTACTAGATATAATATAAACAAATCAATTCAAAATGATGGATTACCTTATTGCTTGATAGGAAATAAACGAATGTTTAGTAAAGAAGAAGTTGATAAATGGTTAGATAGAGAAATGAAAAAGGAAAAAATAAAAACTAAGTATGATATTTAAAATTATGGAGGGAAGAAATTATATGAATACTAAAGTTGAAAAATATATTTATTTTATTTCAGAGAATAGATATAGAGTAAAATTTCTAAAAGTTGATAAAAAAGAAAATAAAAGGATTAATTTTGATGAATATATAGATGGTAAACTTGAGGATGCAATAAAATTAAGGGATGATAAATTAAAGGAAAATGGATTAACTCTTAATCCAGAAGAAAAGAAAGATTTATATTTTGGAACAACAGATGAACCTGAAGAACCTGATGATTTTTCAATTAAAAATGATAAACCTAAAAAAGTTAAAAATACAAGTAATCTAAGTTCAAAGAAAAGTGAATCACTTGATAAAGTTGATAAATACATATATGAAATTGAAAAAGGAAAAAAATATAAAATATTTATAAGAAAAGGAAATTATGGTGGGCAAAAAGGTGATTATTATTCTGCGATTTTTATTGGGACTTTAGCTCAAGCAAGGAAGGAAAGAGATAAAAAAATTGCTGAATTAAGTTTAAAAAATAATAATGCTCTTAAAGGAAATATTAAGTTTATTGATTTTGTAAGACTTTATTATAAAGAATATGCTGAAAAAGAATTAAGTCCTTTAACTATAGCTGGTGGAAAAATGGAGTTAAGAAATTATATTTTACCAGAAATAGCAAATGTTCCTTTAAATAAAGTAGATGCACTTACGATTCAAAAAATTATAAATAATTTAAAAGATAGAGATTGTGTGAGAAAAGATAAAGATGGTAATACTAAAAAATTATCACCTACAACTGTTAATGGTATATATAGGTGTTTAAGAAAAATATTTAACAAAGCAGTTTTATGGGATTATATAGAAAGCAATCCAGTAACTAAAGTAAAATGTCCTAGTGTTTCTAATGTAGAAAAAAAATCTTATAATGTTCAAGAATTAATAAATATATTAGAGTTATTAAAAAAAGAAGATGCTTTAACTGAAGCTTTATTTACTCTTGCAATTTGTACAGGATTAAGGAGAGGAGAAATTTTAGGACTTCATGTTGAAGATATTGATTTTGATAATAATGTTGTAAAAGTAAATAGAGCAGTTGTTTGGGATTATCAAAACAAAAAAATTGTGGAAAAGGCAACAAAAACAAAGGGAAGTGTAAGAGAAGTTCCAATTCCAAGTTTTTGTGCAGATTGTCTTAAAGAATATTTAAAACTTAGAGAACGGATAATTCGTAGATTCGAAAAAAGCAATATTGATTATGTTGCACCTAATAATTTATTTTTAGGAAGAAATGGTGGAATTATGTTCCCAGATTCTCCTTCAAGTAAATGGAGAGATTTTACGAAGCGACATAATATAAAAAAATATGTATCTTTTCATGGATTAAGGCATAGTTATTGTTCTATGCAAATGAATGATAATTCTAATTTATCTCCTGCTGATGTTCAAAAGTTAATGGGACATTCTCAATTATCAACAACATTCATTTATACACATTCAAATAGAGAAATGAAAAAGGAAGCATTATCAATATTTGATAAATATTATAATTGTGAGAATCCAATAGATAATGATAGAGAAAGGAAGATTAGTTTTGATGAGTTAGTAACATTATATACAGGAATTAAGTTTACTAAATTAGATGTTATTGAAGAATTAACAGATTATATGATTCCTGAAAATTGTTCCATAAATGAAAAAATGAAAAAGATAAAGGATTATATTGATAATAAATATCCAGAATTTAGATATCTTGATGTTTCAAATGTTAATATTAATAATCTATGGGATTGGTTAGAAGAAGGGAAAAATAAATATGGGAATGAATTTATAATTACTCCAATTAAAAGTTTCAAATAAAAAATGAAACTTTTTTTGAAAAATTTGTTATAATAATGTTATAAATGTTCCTTATGGAATATGGGAAAAATTTACGGATAGCATTTTTTGATAAATGTTCGCAAAAAGTTCGCAAATTTTTGTTAAAAGATTTAAAATAATTTAAAAAAAACAAAAAATCAAATTTCTAAAATGTTCAAATAAGTCTTGATTTTTTCAAATAAATCAAGGTTTTGAAAAAAAACAAACAGTATTTGAAATGACGGCTGAGTTTCTCCTAAGGGTTAAATGTAGGTTCGATTCCTACTGGGAACGCCATATGTATGTATATTACCCTTTTTTATAAGGGTTTTATTTATGTACTTTAATATTTAGGACTGTTTTTTTGTGATAATATATGCTTGATTTTATGCAATTTTTGTGATAAGTTTTATTTGGAGATGAAAAAATGGCTAGATTAAAAAGAAAAATAGATGATTATTTAGTTAAATGGAAAAATGAAAAAGACCATTTACCTTTAATAATTAAAGGTGCAGGTCAAATTGGAAAAACTAATGCAATTAGAAATTTTGGTGAAGAAAATTATAAAGTTTATATTGAAATAAATTTTGCTTTACAACCTCAGTTTTTAAATATTTTTGAACAAGGATTTGATGTTGATACAATTATTAAAAATAT